>JANQPS010001030.1 GCA_028285365.1 Thermoanaerobaculia bacterium
GTGCGCGCGGTCGTCGACGAGGCCCACCGCCACGGCAAGAAGGTCACCCAGCACGTCACCGCCGATCTGACTCACCGCGCCGCGAAACTCGCCATCGCAGCCGGTGTCGACTCGATCGACCACGCCTTCATCTCCGATGACGACGTCCTGCGCGAGATGGCCGAGAAGAACATCTTCTACGTCCCCACGATCTGGATCATCGACTTCCTGGCGAGGCAAAAGCCCGGGTTCGAAGTTTCACCAGGAAATCCGCTGCAGGCGGAAATGCTGGCCGGCCTCGCCCCGCTGAACGCGCTGCTGAAGCAGAACACGAAGCGCGCCCACGAGCTCGGCGTTCCTCTCGTGCTCGGAACCGACACGGTCTTCGGGCCCGAGCTGATCGCTGAAGGCATCGAAGAGTTTGCGCTGCTCGCGGAGGCCACGGGTGACGTGTGGACAGCTCTTCGAGCAGGCACGATCACTGCGGCCGAAATGCTTGGACAGGAGGCTCAGCTCGGCAGCATCGAGACCGGCAAGCTCGCCGACATCGTCGCCATGCCCGGAGACCCTACGACCGACATCCGTGCGGTCGAGAACGTCACCTTCGTGATGAAAGGCGGCGAGATCGTCCGCAAACCCTGATCTTCCCGATCGAGGAGTACGCCCATGCGAGCCTTCACCTACCCGCGCGCGGCCAGGCAGGCCAACTGCTCTCTGTGTCTCGTCTTATCGACGCTTCTGCTAGTCAACAGCGCAACGAGTCAAGAGCCCGAGAGCGCTGGAGCCACCGCCACCGAGACGATCCAGGAGATGACCTCCAGCACGGCTCCCTATGCCATGTCGCTCGAGCCACCGATGAAGGTCAGAGCCGAGGGTTACGACTACGACCACGAAGTCCTGATCGCACTGCCAGCTTCTTATTCGGTATCACCGGAGCGCAGCTATCCGGTGCTCTGGGCGATGGACGGCGCCATGCTCTTCGGTCTCACGACCGGTACCGTCAACTTTCTGGCAATGGGCAACCGAATCCCCGAGATCATCGTCGTGGGCGTCGGGCATCCGAGCGAAGAGGGCATGGCTGGACTCGGCAAACGAACCTTCGATCTTTTTCCGCCTGGCAGCGGCATCGCCGATGAGGGCCCGGCCGAGGACTACATGAAAAGCCTCGGCGCCGACTTCGAGCAGCTGGAGCCTCTTCTCAAGGGTGACAAGTTCCTCGCGTTCCTCGTCGATCAGCTGCGCCCGATGCTGGCTGAAAAGTACCGCTTCTCTGACGACCACGCGTACTTCGGTCATTCCGCCGGGGGTGCTTTCGCAAGCTACGCACTGCTCGCTCGCCCCGAGGCCTTCGACCGCATGATCCTCGGCAGCGGTGTCAACACACTGAGCCTGGAGCTCGAGAAGCAGCACGCCGAGACCCACGACGATCTCGACGTCCGACTGTTTATCGGAGCCGGTGACCTCGAAGCCAACAACCTCGGCATGTCGGCGCAGCGCATCGCCAGTCGCACCCTGCTTTTCGCAGAGAACCTGCTCCTGCGTCAGTACCCCTCGCTCGAACTGCTCACCAAGGTCTACACCAACCGCGACCACTTCACGGTCGTGCCGTTGATCCTCACCGACGGGCTCAAGCACGTCTACGCAGACGAGGCAGCGAAGCTCCCCCAGATGCCCTGGTGAGCTCCGAACCGACCCAACCGACGCCGCTGGACGCGTCGCCCGAGACGATTGCCGACCGCGAGAGCTATCCCCCGGCTCGCCAGGCACGCTACACGGTCGCGGTCCTGACCCTTGCCATGGTGCTGGCCTTCGTGGATCGGCAGATCCCCACGATGCTCGTAGAGCCGATCAAGGCCGACCTCGGGCTCAGCGACACCCAGATCGCGCTCCTCGGCGGCGCGGCCTTTTCGGTCTTCTATTCGGTGATGGCACTTCCGCTCGG
>JANQPS010001037.1 GCA_028285365.1 Thermoanaerobaculia bacterium
CGCTCCGAACCGCTCGCCGCCGCATTGTCACAACCTCGGACTCGGCTCGCCGCGAGCTCGAGCGGAACCTCCACGATGGCGTCCAGGGTGTGCTGGTCGCTGTCGCGTTGCAGCTGCGGGTTCTCCAGCACCGGCTGCAGGCGGCCGGGCTGGCGGCGCTCGAGTCATTGGAAACGCTGTCGGCACTGGCGGCACGCGCCGAGTCCGCCGTAGACCAGGCCGCGACCGGCATCACACCGGGGGCGGTGCCGGGCGACGGTCTGTGCTCCACCCTCACGCAACTCGCGGCGTCCACGCCGTTCCCCTGTCGGGTGGAGGTGTCGCCGAGAGGCCAGGCCCACAGCCGCGATGTGGAGGACGCGATCTACCTCACCTGCGCAGAGGCGCTGACGAACATCGCCAAGCACACACCGGCGGGGACCCGGGCGGTGGTCCAGGTCACAGCGGACCGCGACCGATGTCGGGTGTCCGTCCGCGACACCGGTCCCGGCATGGGCTCGACTCCAGGAACTGGGACCGGCATCAGCAACATGCGACAGCGTGCCATCGACCTCGGCGGATCGCTCGACATCGAGTCGTCGGCGACAGGCCTGACGGTCCGGATGTCGCTCCCTACCGACGCAAGCGCGCCGAGTCGGAGCGGCCCCGACGGGGCCGCTCCCATCCAGCGAACGAGGACGAGGGCCGGAACGTGACGAGCGGGTCGGCAACCCAGCGCTGCGATCAAAGCCTCCCGGCCGCTCCTGACAGTCGCCAGACAAAGATCCTGATCGCGATTTCGCTCGTGGCGCTCCTGGGCGGCGTGTTCGTTCTGTGGCGGCTCGACGAGGAGCTCCATTCCCGGCACCTGCCTGGCGAGCCATCCGGATCGATGGGCCAGCTGGCACCGGGCAAGCACCTTGAAGGCGGGTCCGAACGCGCCACGGAGGTCCTCGCGGTATGGGATGAGTGGGAGGCCATCGACGACCCGGCCGTGAGCACGCGGGCGCTCGTCATCTTCTACCTCGTGTTCGACATCACCATCGTCGCCGTTCTCGGGTACGGCCTACTCAGCTGGGTGGTCTGGCGCCACGAGACACGGCTCAAGGTCGCCTCGCCGGCAACATCGCGCGCCTTGCGCCACAGATGCCTTCTCATCGGCTCGGTGGTCGGTCTCGTGCTCCTGGCGCTCGATGTGATCGAGAATGCAATGGCGTTCTGGGTCGTCGAGAGCGACGGCGACGGGCCAGCCGACTTGCTGCGCTGCTGGGGCCACTTCAAGTGGCTGACAGCGGCCCTCGCTCTGGGGCTCCTGGTTGCCGCCGGCGCGTTCGCACTAGCCGGACGCGGTCGCGGCACCAGTGAAGCAGAGGACCCCACCTCCGCGGTGGACTGAGAAACATCCCAAAGGGGGACAAGACAGTGGGAACCGACAACCGAGACAACCCTGACCAGAGACAGGGCCCACTAGAACGGGCACTCCAACTCCTTGACAAGATCAACCCGCCAGTCGAACGTGAGTACGCGATCAAGACGTATCGATACCTACGTCTCGGCATGCTCGCGATGGTGGCGCTGCTCGTCATCTCCATCGGAGTCGAATACTTGCACCCCAAGGTCGACTGCTTCCGTACGTCGATCAGCGGCTACTACTACACGCCCGTCAGGCCGATCCTCGTCAGCAGCTTCATCGCAGTCGGGTTGGCCCTAGTGGTGATACGCGGCTTCTCGGTTCTCGAGGACATCTGCCTGAACGTCGCTGGCCTTCTCATCCCCATCGTCGCCATCATTCCGACGACAGGCGTTGATCCCGAGAAGGCCTGCTGGTCCGTGACACCGTCACTCCCCAAGATCGAGATCGAGGAAGACAGATGGGTTCTCGCTCCCTGGGTGACGGGCAACATCGAGAACAACATCGAGGCGATGCTCTACCTCGGCGGCCTTGCACTGCTGGTCGCACTGGTCATGGGAGCAGCGCGGCTCGTCAGAGGGGCCGAGGACGCGGACGCCAGCTTCGTGCCCCAGGAGTGGGTCGGCGTCGTAGTGACCACCGCCGTCTTTGCCGGCATCTGGCTCTTCGGCCTAGTGATGTACCTCGGATTCCGCGGGTCGTTCCTCAGCAATGCACACGGGTTGTCCGGCCTCGGATTCTTCGGCTTCTTGATTCTGGCGATCGTCGCACACGTCCGGAACCGCTGGGAAAGTGACAGCAGCGACAGCAATGCGCAGACACTGCTGAAGTGGTACATCAGCATCGCGGCAGCCATGGTCGTGACTGGACTGGTCCTTCTCTCCCCGCTCGACTGGACACACAAGGTCCTTCACCTCGAGCTCGTCGGCCTCGTCCTCTTCAGCGTGTACTGGGTGTTGCAGACAGTCGACAACTGGTCGAGGGCCGGCAGTCTTGACGTCGGTTCGAGTGTCACCTCGACACGTGCACCAGAGTCGACGAAGTAGCCAACGACCTTGGAGCGGTCCGGGGTCGCGTCGTTCCGCGCGACCCCGGACCGCTTCAGCGCATCCCTCGGTCAGGTGCCCGCGAAGAGCAACCCGCTGCATCCTCGCCGAGCACCACAGCAACAGCGGCTGACATGCAGCAACGTTGGTGGGCGACACAGGAGTCGAACCTGTGACCTCTTGCGTGTCATGGAGCCCGGGCTTGTCCCCCGACGTCCACCACAGTCACGAATCACCCAGTCAGATGCCATTTTCATCCGTCATCGTCCTCCGCAGTCCACGGACGTTCACGGCCATTGGCTCCCAGAATGGCTCCCAGCGGGCCGCAGGGCGTGCTTGTTCTGCCGTCGCGTAGACACGGCCGGTTCTGGGTCTCCGGCGCATGAACGTTGACACTCGCGTCGCGGATGACCGGGGAAGAGCATCGGATTCGAGGCTGATCAACGCGTCACCACTTGCTAGCGACAGGGTCGGAGCCTCACTCTTCCATCTATTGGTCCGACGACCTGCGTGCGTCGGTGGGCGCGCGGGTCGATGTCGGACTCGAGACGCAAGACCCGCAAGGTCGTCGCCGACTCGACGAGGCGGACCATGGCGCCGATGGAATGCTGGGGTGGGCGGGGGCAGTTGCGGAGCGTGCTCTCGCGACTGAATCCGAACCGCGCAGCCAGCGTTAGCTCGCAAGCTGATCGAGGTGCGGCTGCACCGCCTGCGGAGCCTGCCGAGGGTCTCGATCGCCCATCGCCGATACTCGGGCCACCGGTCGGTCAGTGCCGGGTCCGCATCCATCAGGCGCGACTCGATACGAGCCGCACGTCTACCCTCAAGCGGTTCCCATGCCAACTCGCTACCGAACGCCTTCTCAATGTCGCCTCTCCGTTCGGCTAAGAACTCGTAGGGCTCATCACCAGGGTCGAGGTAGAGGCACGCCTTGAGGTGGTAGCCAGTCGCACCGGACGGCCAGGAGAACACCACCGAGTAGTTCATGCCCGTCCGCCCGGCCGGGAAGTTCATCCAGTTCTGTGCCTGTCCTTCCTTGGCGCTTGACCAGCCTGGATGCTGAGCATGGAACTCGGGCAAGAACTCGCTCCACCACTTCCGGTACCGACCGCGGCTCTCAGTTTCGTCAGCCGCCGACGCCCTTACCTGTCGCGACCAGTCATCGGGTCCACCACAACGTCAGGGCGAACCGCCGACGGCGAGTTGCCAATTCGCACAGCGGAGACCTCCACAGCGAAGAAGCCGGCATCAGCGGCCGTGATCGAGTTGAGCCACATCAGCGCGGAGCGGTGCTCAGGTCGAAACTCCGATGAGACTAGGATCGCGTAGGACGCCTCCATACCAGCGGCGTAGGTGATCAGCTTGCCAAGATGGTCGTGGTCGGTGCGCTCAAGCATGTTCTCGACGACGACTCGGTGCCCCGAGTTTGTCTCGGTCATCAAGATGTCGGCACTGAACGGCCCAACGGCGACTTCTTGGCCTTCTAACTCGAGGTCCATCCCGAGCGCTTCAGCAAGATGCTCAGGGTTCGCCGCGAGCCACGGGGTGAAGTCTCTCGCCTCGTCAGCCCAGACGTCCCGCAACCGCACCGGCGTCAATCGCTCCACCGTGACCATCCTCATCACCCCTTGCTAGCGACACTAGGTCCAGGGCTGCCGTGCCGCCGGACCAGCGCCCCCGTCCGGCGACACCTAGTGTGGACGGCCGTCTATGCGAGCACCTGCACTACTAGTGACCCGGCTTGTGACTGTGATGGCAGTGGCTGCGATGTCGGTCGGCCATCAGGCGCCGCGCAGTGAGGCAGCCTCTCATCTCGTAGAGGTGGTTTCGGTCTCGTTGGACAAGCTGGTTGCCGATTCCTCTGGCGGCTCCGACGCCGTGGTGCTGACATACACGATCCGCGGCGATCCGGGCGATCCAGGGGACGCCGTCGGCCCGCTGTCCACTTCGGTCGCAGGAGTAGGGGGCAGGGTCTCAGGTGACGCCAGCGAGGGTACGTACCGCTACACGTACACGATTGGCTCCGCGATGGAGCAGGGCCTATGGACTATTCGAGTCGTCTCTAGTCCGCACGCTGCGGTGTACTTCTTGCACCGCCAAGCCACTGCAGGCGATGAGTCCCCGGGGGGCGTCCGCGAGCTCACGACCAAGGCTCAGCATGAGGCAATCGCTGCTGAATGGCGCGAACCTGCCGTCTCCGGTTCAGCTTCAGTGGACGCGTACCTGATCACGGTGCTGCCGGTTGGCGTTTCCTACACCGTCACCTGGGACGGGTTCAGCTGGGTGGGGTCGGGGCCAGACCAGCGCAATCGGGCGCGCAGCGGCGTCTACATCGACGGTCTCACCAATGGTGCTGAGTACAGCGTCGAGGTGCGCGCTGTCACCGAGCACGGGATCGGCCCGCCGGTTGGCTCCTCAGCGCGAGAAGCCGGAACCCAACAGGGCTATTACCTCCTCACCACAGCTGGAGCTCTCCATACGTTCGGTGACGCGATGAGCTGGGGAGACCTTGCCGCCATCCCACTCACTCGCGACATCGTCGACATGTGCCTCGGACCCAATGGCCGCGGGTACACGCTCATCAGCGATGAGGGCGCCAACTTCACCTTTGGGCCGACCTCGTGCGTACCGGCTAGCCCTGGCGCCCTTGCGTTGCGCGATGGTGAGAGCTTCGTTGCGATCCAGGCGCATCCGGCTGGTCAGGGCAGTTGGGCGTTCACGTCGCATGGTCGCGTGATCACTGGCGGGTCCGAACCCGGCGGTCTTCTTGGCATAATGCCTCTGCGCCATCACGGCGATCTACTCGCCCACAATCTGAACGGGCGGGTCATCGCCGCTATCGCGACGCCGACCGGCGGCGGGTACTACATGCTCGGCAGCGACGGCGGAGTGTTCGCGTTCGGAGACGCCGCGTATTGGGGGTCGATCCAACAACTCCTCAACGACACCCTTGGTGGCGTTCTCGCAACCGAGTGGCTCAACGCTCCCATCGTCGGGATCGTCCCCACCCCGAGCGGACTCGGGTACTGGCTCGTCGCTGCTGATGGCGGAGTGTTCGCGTTCGGTGACGCATGGTTCGTGGGCTCGATCCCCGGCGTGCTTGCCCCCGGCGCCACGCTCAACGCTGCGATCGACAGCATGGTCACCTACGGCGACGGCTACCTCATGGTCGCTAAAGACGGCGGTGTGTTCAACTTCTCGAACCAGCCGTTCGAAGGATCTCTCGGAGCCAACCCACCCAGCCACCACGTGATCGCCGTGGCCCCGCTCACTCCAAGCTGACACCGGCAAGTGAGTGCGGTGTGAGGCACTCGGCCGGTGACCGTTGGGCGTCGTTACCGGACACTGCGCGACGATGAGTGAGTGACGGTTGTGACGACACCTCCGGTGGGGACGGTGACGTTTCTGTTCACGGATGTGGAGGGGTCGACTCAGCGTTGGGAGAGCGACCCGGTGGGGATGCAAGCTGCGGTGGAGCTGCATGACGGGTTGTTGCGTTCAGCGATTGAGGCTCATGGCGGCTATGTGTTCACCACAGCGGGCGGTTCGTTCGCGGCAGACCCGGTTCACGATCGAGCGGGCAACCGACCTCGTCTGGATGCTCAACAGCCCAGCCGTCCACCTACAACTCGTGCGATCCGCCGGCTGACCCAACGACGACTACGTCGCCTGGCTCGGCCGAGCACTCACGCGGGAATGCTCAGCGACGGCCAACAAGCAGTATGAACTGACAACAACCCCTCTCTCGCCAACTGGGGAAACTCCACTGCGGTGCTGGATCTCATTGTGGGCCTCACCCCGCCTGGGCGAACGATGTGTCCAGCATGAAGCGAACCCACGCGTCCGCTGACTGCGCGGCGAGCCGAGAATGGCGACTCTTCAGACCTGCCACGCGCATCGGTCGACCGTGTCCCGACCCGTAATCTCGGCGAAGCTCGTTGACGCCAAGGGCAACCTTGGCCAGCGAGCCGAGGACCGTCTTGATCGAATCAGACGACTGCTTCGAGGTGTCGACAGCCCTCGCGTGCACGCCAAGCACCTCGTGAGCACGGGCAATCAGTGCCGGCATCTTCTCGCCCCGCTCGAACTGCTGACCTGCGGCCTCCAGGACATGCTTCGCTGTGGCCTCGATCGCCTCCTTCGCGGCCCCGATTGCAGCGTCAGGATCTTCCTCGACGTTGTCCCACATCCGGCGCAGAAGCATCGGTATCGCCGACTCTGCGGGCAGCGCTTCGATGGACTCAGCCGTTAGCGACCCCCAACGTGGCCTGAGTCGCCCGACCTCGTCGCGCTCGAAACCATCGCGCGCGATGAGCCGGGTGAACTTCTCGGACCACATCGCCGACTCCGCGTAGAGATCGTGAACTTCGCGTGTCTCCGCAGCGTCTATCAGGGCTTCGAAGACATGTAGCACGGCCTCGACCTGAGAACGGTCAGTCCAATCGATCGTGTTGTAGAACTGCTCCACGTAGGTCCGACGCTCCCCCGACAGCTGCGGGTCATGTCCAGCGTCTGCGGTGAAGCCGTGGCTGAGGAATAGGTCTCCGATCTCGCGCAGGGTCCAACCCACGAGGAACTCGCGCGCCTCGCGTCGGACGTTCACAGAGACGAGATCTGCTTGGTCCACTTCGGCACTCCCAGGTCGACCGCGGTGCAATCGTACGGCCGGGTGACCGCTGGCCGAAGTGGAATCGTCGGACACGGGGTCCACGTCACCGCGTCAGGGGCACCTCTGGATCCGCCTGGCTCGACACCGTCAGATTCGCAGGGCCCCTGCTCCGCGCCCGAGACCCCTACACTCCGCCCAGACGCGAAGCGGCGCTAAACTGCTCTCCAGTCTCGTGCGTCCGGGCTTGGAGGATTACGCGGAGGGCAGTTGCGACCGCCGGCACGAGTAGCGAACAATAAGCACCAACAGGTGAAGGACGATCGGGAGGACAACATCATGCTAGAAGACGAGATCACGGCGCTCGCCGATCGGATCGAAGCCAGCGACGCCGATCATGGGCCGCGTGCGATCGACGCCATGACAGTGGACTGGGCTCCAGAGATGGCCTCGACGCATCCGTGCTGCCCCCACACCAAGACGACGGCCAATTGCGCGCCGCCGACGCCGAGGCCGGGCACTATCCAGAACTGCGGCTTCCCGCAGCAGCGTCGCTGAACAACAATCGGCGACTTGGTCTTCTGGGCGCCAGTTGATGAGGATGGGAGCTACGCGTTTGCGGACGTAGTCGCGCCGTTCGCGCGTGAGGTCCTTGAGGCTGTCACTCGCAATCCCAGTTGGGCGAAAGCGCGGATCTCGGAAGATGACGTCCTCGGTGATGCGGATAGGCGACTAGCCGCACTATTAACCGATCCTCTCTACCGGCGCTTCTTGGCCCTGAGAAGCGCGCACGCGCAGCGCTCGCGTGCATTTACGTTTGAGTCCTTCGTTGAGCGGATGCTGGACGGGGAGATGGAGCAATTGCTCGAGCACCGCCCAGCGCTGCACCGCCTTGTGCGGCGTGTCGTGACAAACGCTACTGATGCCTGGGCTGACATCGCGGAATGCGTCGCTAGAGATAGGTCGCTGCTTGCAGCGGCGAACCTGATCCCAGCGGAGTCCGACCAGCCCATCAGCGTGACTCCTGGGCACGGTGACTTTCACGACGGAGGGAGATCGGCAACCGAACTCTGCTTCGCATCGGGTTCGTCAGTCTTCCTGAAGCCCAGGCCGGGCACTGCCGACATGATCTGGCGTTCGCTCGTCGAGCGTGTCGCCGTCGAGGTTGGGATACGCATCGAGACGCTTGAGATCCTTGATCGCGAGACGCACCACTGGAGCCGCGCGGTAGCGCACGAGCGGTCGGAAGGTGAATCGTTGGTCGAGTTCTACGTTCAGGCCGGCGCCCTCGCCTTCCTGACATACCTCCTGCAGGGGATCGACTTCCACTGCGAGAACCTGATAGCGACAGCGTCGGGGCCGGTGGTGGTGGACCTTGAAGGCATACTCCACCCCGCGGAGACCCCTCCGGCGGAGCTCGAGCCTGCAACGTCCGCGGCCTTCTCGCGACTCGTTGGCTCGGTGGTGAACACTGGGATGTTGCCGTGCTTGCTTGGCGGTGACGGGAACTCGGGTTCGCTTGGCGCGCTGAACCCGCCTATCCAGGTAACCACTCGGCGCGTGGCTGTCCTCGACCCTGGAACGGCGCGTCTTAGGCTCGAGTGGCGCGAGTACTCCGATTCCTGGACGGATCACACGCCGTTGAACGACGGTCAAGGATTCGAGCTCGAGTGGATCTCCGGTGTTCAGACTGGCTTCCGTCGAACCTACGAGGCGTTCCAGAGAGGATCGCTCCACGGCGCGTTGCAGGCGACCCTTGAAGAACTCGCCGATGCCGAGGTGCGCTTCATCGCTCGCCCCACCGCCCTCTACTACAACGCTCTTCATCACCTGCTGGCGGCGGCCTACGAGCCGCATGACGTGGACGAGGCCACAGTCCTATCAACCTTCCTGGCGACCCTGCCAGACTACGGGCAGGGGTCGAGACTAGTGCCATTCGAGATCGAGGCCCTGAGCCAATGCGACATCCCCCGGTTCTCAAGGCGCGGTGGGGAGCTTCAGGCAACGCTTGCAGGATTCGGTCCTGCCAGCATCACGGCTCCCGCGAGCCCCAAGGCGTCTGTTTCGCAGCGGCTCGCGTCACTATCCATGGAGGACCTACAGTTTCAGGAGTCGCTGCTCTCGGCATCGTTCGGTGGTGTCGCTCCTCCGCCGACACTCAACAGAAGCGACCTGCCGCCCCTCGCACCGTCCAATCTGATCGACGCAGCCGTTGCTTGCGGACGAACGCTCTTGGATTCCTGCATCAGAGTAGAGGGCTCGGTCGCGTGGCTCTCTTCGGTCCCCGGACCGGCGGGCCGAAACTCAATCACTGTTTGCGGTGTCGATCTCTATGCAGGGTTGAGTGGCGTTGGCCTCTTCCTCGCAGAGCTATGGAGAACTACAGGCGAGCAGGTGTTCGGTGACGTAGCCAGACGCTGCGTCGCGACAATCGGCGATCGGCTTGAGAGGGAAGACTTGCTGTCCGGGCTCGGTGCGGGATCAGGCGTCGGCGGCGTAGTGTACGCCCTCTCGCATCCCGCGTTCGCGGAGTTGGACACGCAGGCAGCCGAGATCGCTAGACAGCTGGTGTGTCTCTTTCCGGTCGACTCGGTCATTACGGACAGCTACTTCGATGTAATGGACGGGTCTGCTGGGTTGCTGCTCGGGCTGCTCGCAGCGCGCCACATTGAGCACCGTCAAGAACTCGAGGAGGCCTGCGTTCACTCGCTACTCGAGGGACTCAAAATGGCCCAGACGCGAGGCCTTCAATCGTGGGAAACGTTTGAGGCGGGTGTACCGCATTCAGGCTTCGCACATGGATCAAGCGGTATTGCGGCCGCGCTCGCCCGGTTCTACGCCTTGAGGCCTGACTCTGCGGTGCTTCGGGCTGTTCAGACGGCGATCGCCTTCGACAATCAGGTCGACCTCAGCGACCCGCACCTCCCGGTTCAGTGGTGCCACGGTGCGCCAGGGATCGCCCTAGCTCACGGGGTGGTGCTCGAGAGCATTCCGGCCTTAGCTCCCTCGTTAGAGCCCCTGGTCCAACGCGCACTGAGGGCGACTTTGGACGCCGCCGACGCTCAGACGGACGGAGTGTGCTGCGGAGCGATGGGCTCTGTAGCGGCCTTGTTCCACGGAGCCACGGATTCGTCGTATGCCCAGCCCCAGGAGGAGCTGCTCGCAGCGATCGTTGAGTCTCGGCGCCTGCATGGTGCCTATAGATGGAGCGCCGGCCCCGACAGAGTCGGCCCAGCGCTATTCACCGGCGTAAGCGGGATCGGTCTTGAGCTGCTTCTCATCGCGGCCGATCGGCGGGGCGCGACACCCCTGATGTTCAGTCATTGACGCTGGCACCTAGCGGTCAGATACGTATAGGTCACCGGAAGGAGGCTTCAGACCGTACAGAACCTCATCCGGTGTTGCTCCGTGGTGGCGGTCTGACGAGGAGTACTGCTTGATCCACCAATATCCGAACTGCACTACTATTGCCCGCCGGCGGGTGGTCTCGTGCGCGGTGCCGGTATGCCATAGCGCGCCATCGAATACTAGGCAATCACCGGCTCGCGCCGGGATACATACTTCTCTCGGATGGCTGCGGTCGTACGGGACAGCTGTAGTGGCCGCATACGGAAGTATGTAGGTGCTGCCAGACAGCGAGACATCGTCGAGGTAGAAGACGCAGGTGAGTGAGAGCGGCATTGCGCAACTGGCAGGCAAGTCACGATGCCAAGAACGACTGGCTCCGTCGGCTGCCGCTACGGTCTCAGTCAGTTGGGCCCTTAGTACCTGAGCGCGGTCCCCAAAGGCAGCGGATGCGAGTGGACGAACGGCCTGCACGGAGTCTGCGATGAGCCGGTTGTCAGGATGGAGTTGCAGGTACTCGACAATCGAATGTCGGGGCTGTTCACTTGGCAAGTGCGCTACCGCCTCTTCGCGCGCTTGGCGAGGGAGCGCCCTTTCGAAGAGGCAGTAGCCCTGAGCGTGCAGAGTTCTCCGAAGGGCCTCTGCCTGGCGCGTGTCCATCACGGCGGACTCTAATTCCCGGCAGCCAGTGGTGTGCGATCGCGCTGGCAGTGTTCGGAGGCGGGTCGCATCGCGCCCGGATAGGCGGCAGCCCCCGTAGTCGCTCTCACGGCGCATGAGACGGGGGAAGCGGCTTGGGCGTCCGGTTCACTATGGAGTTCCCGCGTTTCGTGAGACACCGACGCCTGGGAGAATCGTCCCGGGGAAGGAGTCCAGGAGATGGGCAACCGTTACACCTACACCGAGGAGTTCCGTCGTGAGGCGGTGGAGCTGGCTCGGTCCTCGGACCGTCCCCGCTATCAGGTCGCGGAGTCGTTGGGCGTGTCCGACGGCGCGCTGGCGGCGTGGATCAAGGCAGCTGAACGCGACGAACAGCCCGACGCGTTGAGCTCCGATGAGCGTGCGGAGCTGGTCCGGTTGCGCAAGGAACTGGCCGAGGTGAAACAGGAACGGGAGATTCTGCGCAAGGCCGCCGCGTATTTCGCCAAAGAGACGACCCGGTGACCCGCTGCTGGTTCGTTGACGACCACCGAGCGGACTATCCGGTCACGGTGCTGTGCGGCCTTGTCGAGCTTCCCCGAGCGACCTACTACCGCTGGATGACCGGCACGGTGTCCGACCGGCTGGTCGACGACGCCTACCTGGCCAACGAGATCGTCGACATCTACCGCCAATCTCGAGGCACCTATAGGTCACCTCGGGTGTGGGGTCAGCTCCGGCGTCGCGGCATCCGGGTCAGCGCCAAGCGGGTAGCCCGAGTCATGGCCGAGGTGGGCCTGGTCGGGGCTCACAGTCGCAAACGCTGGCGTCGCGGAACCGGCACGGCCCCGGCGGGTGATCTGCTCGAGCGGGACTTCACCGCCGAGACATCGGATCTGCGGTGGGTGGCCGACATCACCGAGTTCGCCTGCATGGACGGCAAGCTGTTCCTGGCGGGGATCGTGGACCTACACGACCGAGGGATCGCCGGTTGGTCGATGGGAGAGCGCCAGACCACCGACTTGGTCGTCAACGCCTTGGTCACGGCGCTCGCCCGTCGCGATCCCGGCTCCGAGCTGATTCACCATGCCGATCAGGGACCGCAATACACCGCGGTGGAGTTCACCAACCGGCTCACCGACTGGGGTCTGCGGGCCTCGTACTCCTCGACCGGTGACTGCTTCGACAACGCGGCCATGGAATCGGTGTGGGCGACCCTCAAACGAGAGGTCCGACACCTCCACGGCGACTGGCGACACCTCACCCGCTCGGAGCTGCGAACCATCCTGTTCGACTACATCGAGACCTTCTACAACCGCACCCGCCACCAAGCCCGACTCGGGCACCGCACCCCGACCGAGATCTACGCTGCCTCACGAGCAGCATGAACTGACAACAACCCCTGTCTCACCAAACGGGGGAACTCCATCCCGCGTCTACCGCCACTCCCTCGGGGCTCCTGTCAACGCCGGCGCCGACACCATCAACAGGATCCTCGAGGCGCCCGCCGACGGGACCGCCGCCTGACCCCGCTGCCGGGCCGAACTCGTACCGCTAGACCGCCGATACCGTGAGCGAGCACGTCGGAAGGTTGCGATGAGATCGATTCCGTGGGACAACGAGGCCGAGGGCGATGTGGTCGTCGGCGCCACCTCTGCGGCACAGCTACATAGCGCTACGTCCCCGGAGCGCCCCCGTCCACCCACGACCGCCAGCTCATATTCGCTCGGGCCAGGACTGTCATCCGACCGCACGGCAAGAGCCGCCTGCAGTCGGGGACACAGGGCACGGCCGCTATGACTTGACCCACAAAGCAATCAGCGGGTGTCGTTGAGGCCATGGAAAGCGCTCGGCTTCATCCCATCGATTGGAGCGGCCTGTCACGCTCAAGGGCACTATCCGCCTACCTCGGCAAGATCTACTTCGCCGCGTACGGTCGGAACGCGTGGCACTCGACCTGGGTCAGTCGGTACACCGCGGGCTATTCGTTTCACGCCACACATGAATCCGCACGTCGCGATGTCGAATCCAGGCGCGTTCAAGGCTCGACCTGGACAATCAGGGAACTGCCCGCCTTGGTCGTAGCGGCCCGGAAGGGGCTCATCGCTGTGAGCGAGATCAATACGGCTACACCGTTGAAGCGCTGGCCTCCTGACTTCGGGCGTTCGCTCACTCTCAGGGGGCTTGCCAAGCGTTGGCGCCCGAGGGGTTCCGACGATCTCAAGAAGTTCGGTGTCACCGGCTACGTCCCGCCGCCGGCGGAGCTTCCGTTCCAGACCTGGACCTCTGTGTCACACGGGGGCCAATATCGACTCGCCTGGCGGCAGCAGACCCCCGCCGGGCTGGAGCTCAGTTGGATTCAGGACCTCATCGCGGCGCTCAACGACCACTTGCAGGCCGCGGCCCGCTAACCCTCACCCGGCTAGTGCACCTCGAGGCAGCCGGAGCGTGGCGCGCTCCCACCTACAGCACGCAGGGCAACTCTGCGGGCGAGAGTCCCCTCGCGTGGCCGAGACAGGAGCGGCATACTTCGGTGAAGCGTGCTTGCGCAGTGCGTCGTCGCACAGCAGGGACCGGATGTCTTGTCCTCAACCGCTGCCACCATCGCACGTGCCGCTTCCGGCTCAGCGGTTTCCAGATCTCGTGAGGGCACTCACCCGTCTTCGCTATCGGAGGGTTTGCTTTGAACGCCCGCCGCCCTTGGAGTTGTCGCCACGCGATCACGGCCTTGAGAATCGGGCATTCTCACAGTCATGAACGACGCCCGAGATGCAGAGCCACCGTGGAGGTGCGCGACCGGGCCCGTTGGCTACAGCACTGAGTCCCGACCGGACAGATCGTCGGAGGTCAAGCAGTCTGACCGCGCGAACCGCGGGATAGGTCAGAGCATCCACTAGCCCGGGCCGTTCCGGGTGTCGCTGGTCACGGGCAAGGGACCCGCACCCAGCTACGTGTCGACACATGTCTTCGAAGACCAGGCCGCGCTCTTCTGCTCCTCGGTGGGAGCCGACGATCAAGAGAGAGAGCGATCTAGGTCCAGCCGGCGATAACTTCTACGGCGACGGCCCTGGGCCGCGACTCCAGAGGCGAGAACGCAGCGTCGTCGGAGATGGCAACAACATCATGGCGGGTTCGGAACGTGGCCGAAGTCAACTCAGTCGAGGAATACCTCAGCTTCCTGGCCAGCGAAGCGCCTCCGGGAGTCGATCACTGGTACCGGGGCCACGCATCCGAGGGTTGGGGTCTGTCCGCGAGTGTGTTTCGCACCAGCGCTAGGGCGGACAATGAAATCGTCCTCTTGAAGCGCTTCATTCAGGAGGCTCGTCGACACATCGACGCCCTCCCCGACCAGGTTTGGGATTGGGTCTTTCTCGCGCAACATCATCACGTGCCAACCCGGCTCCTTGATTGGTCCGAGGGGCCACTGGTTGGGCTCTTCTTCGCCGCTCAGGACCACCTCGACATTGCGGGCGATGACGCATCGGCGCGAGACGGCACGGTCTGGATCCTGAAGCCGGTGGCGATGAATGCTCGACTCGGGTTCCAGTACACGGGCCGAGATCTCCCAATGTTCGACCTGAGCCCCGAGCTTGAGGACTACAACCCGTTCACTGGCACGGAGCACAAGAAGCCACCGGTCGCGGCTCTCGCAGCACGGAATTTCCAGCGGATCTCGGCACAATGGGGGACATTCACGGTCTGCAACGTCGACGAACCGCTGCATCTCCTGCCCGAGCCGGATGACTACTTGACTTCGGTCACTGTGCCGATGGCGTCGAAGGCGGCGATCCGACAACAACTCGCGCAGCTCGGGCTGGAGGATCGTACCATCTACCCTGACTTGTTCCGCTTGGGCCAACGCCTAACCGAGGTCTTCACGTGAGATCTCCGATCACGTTCTTCCGCCAGTCGATGCCGATCGAAGCGCTCGAAGCCGCGAGGCCCGGGCTACTTCTCGATCCCCACTACCAGCGCCAAGGAGACGTCTGGTCGCGGCCGAGGCAGCGACTCTTCATCGACAGCATCCTGAACGGCTTCATCGTGCCCCCAATGTACTGGCACGCTCTTGAGCCCTCATCCGAGTACTTCGACGGCTTGAATCGGTACGCGGTCGTGGATGGCCGCCAGCGTCTGGAGGCCGTCTTCGCCTTTCTCGACGGCGATCTTCGCCTGTCAAAGGACAACGCGCTGCTCAGCAACCCAGACGTCTCGCTTGATGGTATGACGATCTCGACACTTCGCGAAGAACTGCCGTGGCTGTACGCCGCTCTGATGCGAGCGGCGATAGACGTAGTCATCATCGACACAGCTGAGATCGATCTCATCGAGGAGCTCTTCAGTCGTCTCAACGAAGGGGTACCTCTGTCGGCGGCCGAAAAGCGAAACCGGGGCGCCGTCCTCGCCCCGCTTGTCAGAGAGTTTGCAGAGGACCACCGCTTTTTCACTACATGCCTCCCCTTTGGAAACACCCGATATCGCCACTACGACCTGCTGGCAAAGCTTATGAGGATCGAAGATCGCGGCCTTGCGGAAGATCGTGTACCGGACTTACGCAAGGTCGACCTGGACCGGCTGTTCGAAAGACTTCGCGCAGACGAGGACTCCGATCCCGCTGGGTCAAGATATGAGATTGACCGCCTTCTCGGCCTCGTTAGATCCAACCTTGACCAGCTCGCCGTGCTGTTCGAAGAGCGAGATCGGTATCTGTCGTCGATCGGGATGGTGACTCTCTACTACGCGATCGCCCACTACCTGGCGCGAGAGCAGCTTCGGCCTCTTTCCCGCTTGGAAGTCGAGCACTTCGAGGGACTGCGACAGGCCGTGAAGGACAAGGACGACGAAGACCTAAGCGACGACGAAATGGAGGCCGTGGAGTTTGCACGGTACTCCCAGGGAACGACGTCTGGGACGTATCTGACGGCGCGGCTGAGGATCTTCCTCTCAGTGGAGCGCAACATTCAGCTTGACCACTGAGGCTCGATCCACCGCTGGCCTGACCAGGGGCGGCGATCGCTTCTAAGAAGCGGCCCCCTGATGGGGAGTTTCGTGATAGGTCGCTACAGGCCAAGAGGACGACGGGTGCCATGCGGGAACCGTCCTGGCCTCGGCAAGCTCTGCCTTCGACGGGTCGGCGAAGTCGCTCCGCACTGGGCCCCGGGCAATCCACCGCTCACCATCGCGATCGTATGTAGTCCATCGCGTCCCGGGTGTTGTAGGGGCGGGTGGAGTTGCCCATCCGGACGAAAAACTCTGCGTTGTTTCCGACGTACACCGGCTGGTTGCTCGGTTTGACCTCGACCCGACACACGTCGCCGTCGTCGAACTGCTCGACGGTGACGTCGACAAGGGAGGCGGTAGGAGTCTTGCCAAGATCCTTCTCGAGCTTGGTGATGAGCCAGTTCTCGAAGCCGTCTCGCCCGTTGTTGCCGGTGAGTTCGTAGTCGGGTTCGATTCCGGTGATGTGTTGTTCGTCGTGAACCCCGACGAGGAGGACTCCGCCGGCTGCGTTCATGAACCCGGCGACTGACTTGACGATCCCACGCTCGAGGTTCTTGTCGACGGCGCCGGTGTATTCGTTGTAGCGGGCGGTGCGTTTGAACTCGACGGTCTTGCTCTCGCCGGCCGCAATGAGCTCGGCGATGCTCAACCCTGAGGATTCTGCTGCGTCCCTCTCGTCGACGAGCTCTGCGACGTCGAGGATTTCCGGTTGCTCGGGTACCTCAACCCAGATCTCGCGGCCGGTGTCGTTCTCGACGTAGGAGAAGGCAGTCTTGGCGTAATCGTGGGCGGCAAGCTTCTTCAGCTGCTCCTTGACCCGCCGGCGACCTTCCATGGCGAACTCGAGGTACTCCCGGAGGTCGCCGTGGCTCCATTCGCCGTGCGGGTGCAGGATCTTGACGAAGCCTGACACGGTCTTGCGTACGGCGCGCTCGTCCCGGGCCGAGAGATGCGAGCCGAGCGAGAAGTCGGCGTCGATCGCCCGTACCTGGCTGTTCTTGCGGAGCTGACGCATCGCTTCGGCGAAGTAGTCAGACACGAAGCCGAAGTGACCGGTGAAGAGCCTCGCTTCGAGCTTCGGTGCTTCCCACCCCGGCAGGTAGTAGTGCAGCCGATCGAGGAATGCGGGGTCGATCATCTGCGGCGGGAGGTCGGCGAAGAGGTGAGCCGTACGGACGAGCTCTTCGTGGGGCTTCGAGGTGTTCCCGACGAAGACAACCGAGGCCTCGGCGGGGATCTCTTCCTTTCCGCGGGCGAACGATCCGGACTCCATGAAGTCCTTCAGCATGTTGACGACGGTCGAGTCCCCCATCTGGAGGCCGGCGACCTCGTCGAAGGCGACGACGTCCCAGGTGCCGAGCAGGCCGACGCGGCCACTCGACATGTTCACGAACAGCTGAGGGACGGTGACCTTGCCGCCGGAGATGAGGATCGCGTTCGGGTTGGACTCCCGGTAGACGAATGACTTGCCCGTACCCCATGGTCCGAGCTCGATGAGGTTGTAGTTGCGCTCGACCATCGGGATCAGGCGAGTGAGCGCCAGCAACTTCCCGCGAAGGTCGTATTCAGTCGGTTCGAGACCGATCGTCCGCACGACCAGATCGAGCCAGTCGTCCCGGCTGAACTCCTGCCGGGCCTCGACGTATGCCGGAAGGTCGAAAGCCGCTACCTGGATGGGTTTCAGGCCCGCGATGTAGAAGGGCGTCTTCTGCGCCTTGTCGTCGAGGTCGTTGTAGACGAGGTCGATCTGCGACCAGGCACCGCCGCCGAGGAGGCGTTCGTACTTGTAGACGGTCTCTTCTGGGATGTTCACGAACTTCGATCCGAAGTTCGCAAGTGTCGCCCAGAACTTCTTGTCGGACTCGACGAACCGAACGTCGACCTTGTCAATCAGGCGGTGCTTGCCCTTCTTCTTGAGTTCGGCCTTGGCCTGTTCGGACTCGTCGGGTCGGATGTAGTTGTCGGCCAGGACCTGGTTGACGACGGTGAGGCCGGCCTCGATCTCGAACGGGTCGGACGAGGCGCAGTACTTCCCGAGGAGGAACTCGAGCACGTAGACCGGGACGGATGCGCCGACCTTGACCTGGCGCACCAGGTCCTTGCGAACAACCCGGCCGGGGAGGAACCGGTTGGCGAGCTCGTCCAGGCGATCGTGTTCGTGTTCGGTCACAGCTCCTCCTCGACGATCACGTGCGCGGCAACCTCGACCTCGACAGCGTCGCCCAGACGGATGCCAGTCGACGCGTCGAGTACTTCGAGTATGGCCACCGAGCCGGCGCCAAGGTTCTCCGAGATCTGCATCGTGATCACTTGGCTCTTGTCAACCGCAGCGTCGATGGTGTCGGTGGTTGGGTCGAACCCGTCGCCGCCGACTACTCGAGCGATGCGGTTGCCGTCCTGCGAGAGCACGACCCGGACGCCGCTCTCCCGGGTGAACAAGTCGCCGGTCATCTGGATGGACACGGCCACGACGCCGGTGGAGATTCGTCCACCGGCGACGGATAGGTCGATCTCGTACTTCGGTTCGGCGGTGGGCTCGTCCGACACAACGGTGATCACGGGAACCACAAGTTCCTGGGGTGAAAGTCCGCCGTGGAAGAACTGCAGCCCGCCGCCGGCCACGAAGACTCCGAGTCCGCTTGGGGCGATGATGTC
>JANQPS010001059.1 GCA_028285365.1 Thermoanaerobaculia bacterium
GAGCACCGCCGGACACGGGCGGGAGCAGCGCGACCTCGGCGCCGTCGGGTAGCGGCTGTTCGTCGCTCGCGACCTCGCCGTCGATAGCGATCGCCAGTCGGCTCCAGAGGCCTTCGAGCGCCGGGTAGCGTTGGTCCAGGTCAGATTTGAGATCGGCGACTCGAGAGCCGTCTGCAACCTCGATCTCGATCTCGGCAGCGCCGACGGCGTCCATGGCACTCGCAAAGGTGAGCAAACGTATTCTCATGTCGGCGACATGCTATCGCCGAGTCCGCGCAATAATGCGCCCATGAGCAAGCTCACGACGGCTCTCACTCCCGAAGACGAACCGTTCGCCCGCCGGCACCGGCACTGGCGCCGGCGTTGGCTCGAGGTTGCTGACGAGGCTGCAGAGCTCGAGCAGGGCGGCGGCGAGGCAGCCCTCGAGAAGCAGCGCAAGAAGGGGAAGTTGACCGCTCGCGAGCGGATTGCGGCCCTGATCGACGGCGACTCGCCGTGGCTCGAGGTAGGACTGTTCGCGGGCTGGGGCCAGTACGAAGAATGGGGCGGGGCGCCAGGAGCCGGCGTCGTCGTCGGTTGCGGTCGGGTCTCCGGTCGAGACGTCATCATCGTGGCCAACGATGCATCGGTCAAGGCCGGAGCCTGGTTTCCGGCCACCTGCAAGAAGGTGCTGCGTGCCCAGGAGATTGCGCTCGAGAACCGCCTCAGCATCATCTACCTGGTCGACTCGGCTGGCGTCTTCTTGCCGCTCCAAGACGAAGTGTTCCCGGATCGCGACCACTTCGGGCGGGCGTTCTTCAACAACGCTCGGCTATCTGCTGAAGGCGTCTTTCAGATGGCCGCGGTCATGGGCTCGTGTGTGGCAGGTGGTGCCTATCTTCCGATCATGAGCGACGAGTCCCACATCGTCGAAGGCACCGGCTCGATCTTTCTCGCTGGTCCTCATCTCGTGAAGGCTGCGATCGGTGAACAGATCGATGCCGAGGAGTTGGGTGGCGCCGAGGTTCAGGCGGACGTCAGCGGCATCATCGATCACCGTCATCCGGACGACCTGAGCTGCCTGGCAAAGATCCGGTCCCAGTTTGCTCAGCTGGCGCCCGAGCCGCCGCTCTCCGTAGCCCGTCGAGACAGCTCGCCACCGGCCAGCGCCGAGGACGAGCTCTATGGCCTCTTGCCGATCGAGCGGTCGCGTCCCTACGACGTCAGAGAGCTCCTGGCGAGACTCCTTGACGGGGGAGAGTTCGACGAGTTCAAGGAGACCTACGGGCAGAGCCTGGTGTGCGGCACGGGCTGGATCGATGGCTGGGCGGTCGGCATCGTCGCCAACCAGCGAGACGTGGTGGTCCGTCGCACAGGTACCGGAGAGAAGGACCAGGAGCTCCAGATCGGTGGAGTCCTCTACTCGGACTCGGCCGACAAGGCGGCTCGATTCGTAGAGCTCTGCAACCAGAAGGGAGTTCCGCTCCTCTTCATTCAGGACGTGACCGGCTTCATGGTCGGTTCGCGCGCAGAGCGGGGAGGCATCATCAAGGACGGCGCAAAGCTGGTCAACGTGGTCTCCAACAGCGTCGTCCCCAAGATCACGCTGTTCGTGGGCAACTCCTTTGGCGCTGGCAACTACGCACTGTGCGGCAAGGCCTACGGGGCACGCCTCTCCTGGGCGTGGCCGTCGGCGGCCATTGGAGTCATGGGAGCCGAGCAGGCCAGCCAGACTCTGCTGTCGATTCAGCTCAAGAATCGTGGCGACGAGCTCAGCGATGCCGAGCGGTCCGAACTCGAGAGCCAGGTCACCGACAGTTATGCACGGGCGCTGGATGTGAGGTATGCCGCGAGTCGTCTGTGGGTCGACGGCATCGTCGACCCGGCAAAGACGCGGGAGGTGCTCTCGATGAGTCTTCAGGTGTGCGCGAGGGCGCCGATCGCGCCGTTTCGAACAGGAGTACTCCAGACGTGAGTGGCTCGACCGGGTCTG
>JANQPS010001065.1 GCA_028285365.1 Thermoanaerobaculia bacterium
AACACGTCGAATCTCTGCCCAATCCCGCGAATTTCCTATCGATTTCGCTCCAACACTCCACTAGAATCGGCAGCTATGAAGAAATCCTGGCGCAATCTCGCTCTGATCCTGTTTGCAGGCGCTCTCTTGTTTGGTGGCCTGTTCGGCGATTCACTGTTGGCCGTCACCGATCAGGTGAAATCCAACGTGAGGCTCTATACCGAGCTCATCGACATTGCGCATCAGCGCTACGGCTCTGACGTCAAGTACCGGGATCTCGTCTACGCCTCGATCCACGGCATGCTGCGCTCGCTCGACCCTCATACGAGCTTTCTCAGCGCCGAGGCCTACGAGAGCATGCGCGAGAAGCAGCAGAGCAGCTTCTACGGTTTAGGCATCTTCGTCGGCCAGCGCAACGGGCAACTCACCGTCATCACGCCGATCGAAGGGACTCCCGCCTCCCGAAAAGGTATGAGAGCAGGCGACGTCATCTACGCGATCGACGGCAAGCTGACCGAAGAGATGTCCTCCGACGAGGCCATCAGCCACCTCAAGGGCCCCAAGGACACGCAGGTCGTCGTTACCATCCTGCGCCCCGGTCTCGACGAGCCGCTCGATCTGACCATCACTCGCGCCGAAATCTCTCAGACCACCGTTCAGTACGCGTACATGATCCAGCCGGGGACCGGCTACCTCAAGATCAACGACTTCTCGCGCTCTACGGGCTCCGAAGTCGCACGTGCACTCGACAAGCTCCGCGGCCAGGGCATGGAGCGCTTGATCCTCGACCTGCGCAACAACGGCGGTGGCCTCCTCGACCAGGCAATCGTCGTGGCTGATCAGTTCGTGCCCGGCGACACCAAGATCGTCGAGACCCGCGGCAGGATTCCGAGCTCGTTCAGTTCCTATTCGTCCTCAGGCACCTACGAGGCCCTCGGCCTCCCGCTGGTCGTGCTCGTCAACAGCGGATCGGCGTCGGCTTCCGAGATCCTCGCGGGCGCCATCCAGGACCACGACGTCGGTCTCGTCCTCGGTGAACCCACGTGGGGCAAAGGCCTGGTCCAGACGGTTTACTCTCTGTCTCGCGGCGCCGGTCTGGCCCTGACGACCGCCAGGTACTACACGCCTTCAGGCCGACTCATCCAGCGCGACTACACGTCTTACTGGGACTACTACACCGGCTACGACTCCGACGCCACTCCCGAATCAATCGAAGAGAGTGGTGCCGAGGAGGTCTTCTTCACCGATACGGGTCGCAAGGTCTACGGTGGCGGTGGCATCACTCCAGACGTGCACGTCGAGCCTGGTGACCTCTCCCCCTTCTTGCAAAAGGTCCTCTCGCGCAGCGGCTACTTCACCTTCGCGGTGGAATACGCCAGCCGTAACGACGTCTCCGCCAAGTGGATGCCAGGAGACGAGGTCTTCGGCGAGCTCAGCACCTGGCTGGCCGACAACGACTACGCCACCGCAGAGGAGATCGCCGAAGCCTTCGACGATGAGGAAGTGGTCGAGTACACCGCTCACCGGCTTCGCTACGAGGTCTTCAACACCGAGTTCGGCCTCGAGGCCGGCCACCGCGCTCTGATTGCCGTGGACAACCAGATCGCCGAGGCGAACGATCTCTTCGAAGACGCAGCCGCGCTCCTCACGCGGCGTCAGGCGCTCGACCGCAACCGCGGCGAGTCCTCGGGGCAGACCGATCAGAAGGTCGCGGCGGCTGGCGCCGGCGGCTGATCCGCTCGCCAGTCCCCTCGAGGGCGGCCACCAACACGAGTCAGTGCAGTCAGGATAGCCTCGGACCGGGACCCACGCCGGCACGACTCGTCGCGTCGTCCTGAGGGTCAAAGTCGGGCATCCGCCTTCCGGAGTCGGAGCCAGCCTCCGTTAACCCTCCGGAGGGACCGATCGTGAGCAGACTCGAACAACAGGTTGCCCTGGTGACTGGCGCAAGCGCCGGTATCGGAAGCGCACTCGCTCGCCAGCTGGCCGCGGAGGGTGCTC
>JANQPS010001079.1 GCA_028285365.1 Thermoanaerobaculia bacterium
AGGTTGTGGCGGTCGCCACGCAGGATGTCGTAGATGGCCCAGCCCCGGAACTTGTGAGTCTGGTCGGAGCCGAGGCGGCCAACCGGATTCCACTGAGGATAGGCCCGGTACTCGGGGTACTCGTTGGGATCCACACCGATCGCACCGTTCTGAGACGTCTCACCGTTGATGTTGCCTTCGAGCTCGGAGTACGCGTAGGCGACGGCGACGTTCAGGCGGTCGGTCGGGCGGTAGCGGAAGTTGAGGTGGAGACCGATGTACTCACGCTCGAGGCCGTCGTCGCCGAAGTTGCCGATCTCTTTGAGGTCGGCCGGCGTGCCGCCGAGGAGCACCTGACCGGTCTCGAGGGTGATGCGATCGGAGTAGAAGTCCTCCCACTCACGGGTCACGAGATCAGCTCGAAGCATGCCCTTGCGACCCAGACGCTTGGTGATACCGACGGATAGTTCGTCGGCGGCCGGCGACCGGAGCGTGTCGGGGACAACCTGGTTCGACTCTGTACCCGGCACCGACAGGAACTGCACGCCCGGGATCTGGGCGATGTTCTCTGGCGCATCCGTGATCGGGTTGAAGCCCGTGAAGTTGAGCCAGGCGTTGATCACCTTCTCGGTGGCCTCGTCGACGGTGACGCAGTCACCGCGTGCGAGACAACCCGAGTCGACGTTGATCGCCTCATTGCTGATCTGACCCCAGAACAGGATCGCTCGACCAATGGCGCCACCGGTCGCGGCGGCGTCGGCAACGTTGTTGGCGATCGCTGCCACGTAGGTGCCGGCGCTCGCGTTGACCAACAGGTCGCCATCTCCCTTGACGTCGTACGTCAGAGAGAAGCGCGGGCTGAGCTTGTCGTCGGAGACGACCGTGGCGCCACCCGCGTCCTGACCGTCGTTCTCGTCCCAGCGGACGCCGAGGTTGAAGGCCCACTTGTCGCTGAGCTGCCAACGGTCGTTGACGAAGAAGGAGTTCGTGGTGAAGTCGGTGGCGTTCACGTTGTCGAGACCAAACACTGGCCAGACGGCTGCCCAGGCGCTGCCGTTGGGGTCGAGGATGGGAAAGACCTGACCCGTGGCCTCGTCGATCAGGACGTCGTCAGCCGCCAGGGTGAAGTCGTTACCAGCCTGGTGATTGACCGAAAAGCGGACGTCGTTGAACGTGTCGTAGCCGAAGGTGATGTCGTGAGTACCCGCGTTCTCGGTGCTGAGGAAGTAGGACGCCTTGGCGAGGATGTTCTCGTTGTTGCGCTGCTCGGTCTCGCACTCACCGCAGAACGGGGTGGCGCCGAAGATGATGTCGCCATCGATGACCGACCCCCAGGTGGAGCCGTCGATGATGTCGCGCGGGCCACCAAAGCCGACCGCGTTGTCGAGGTTGCGCTCGGAGTACTGCAGCTCTGCGAAGAAGTTGCTGCCGAACACACCGTTGTAGTTGAGTGCAAGGAGATCTTGCGGATCCGAGCGATCGGCCAGTGAACGCACCTCGAGGTGGTCACCAAACTCGTCGCCGGTGGCCTCCTGATCGATCTCGAAGTATGAGGCGACCAGGGTGTGGCTCTGGGTCAAGTTTGCCGTGAGCTTGCCTTCGATACGGGTCTGCTCGTTCGTCGCGCTGAAGCGCTGGAAGGTTCGTGGAGTGGTGCGCTCTTCGTCCCGCGAGAGATCCCGCGCGGCGGCGAAGAACCAGATCCTGTCGGTCAAGATACGGCCGCCGAGCGTGCCTTCGTAGGTCTCGTTGATCTGGTCTTCCTGGAAGAGAGTGAACTCGGTCGGCTCCTCCCAGTCCTGATTCGTGAAGTTCGAGCGCAGGCTGCCGTGGAACTCGTTGCCACCGGACTTGGTGAGCACGTTGATCGTGCCGCCAGTGAACCGACCAAACTCGGCAGACACGCTACCCGTGGAGACTGACTGCTCCTGAATCGCGTCTTCGATGAACAGGTTGAGCGGCTGCCCACGCAGGTTCTCGTTGACGACGACACCGTTGACTGTGTACAGGTTCTCGAATGACATCGCGCCCGAGATACTGATGTTGCCCTCGCGGTTGCCGGCCCGGGTTGGTCCGGTGCGGTGGGCACCCGGAACCAGATCGACGGCCTGGGTGATGTTGCGGGCCACGGCGAGCTTCTCGAGATCGTCCTGTCCGATCGTCGTGGTGCTTGATCCAGCGGATGTGACCGTCTCGAGATTGCCGGTGACGACGATCTCTTCGACCACTTCCGAGACCTGCATGGTGACCGTGTCGATGTCCCTTGCGGCTCCGGCGTTGACGCGGACCTCTTTGAGCGCGGTGTTGAAACCGTCGAGCTGGTAGCTGAACTGGTAGAGGCCGGCGGGTAGGAATCCAAACTTGAAGACGCCGTTCACGTCGGTGACCGCCACGCGCTCACCCTGGAGGTTGTCAGAGGTCGCGATGACGGTGACTCCCGGGAGCCCGTCTCCGTTGTCACTGGCAGCCTTACCGGTGATCGTGCCGGTGGGCACCTGAGCGCTCAACGACGTGCTGAGCAGGAGACCAATGAGGAGGGCCGTCGCGACGAGTCCACGCCAGGGCGTGGTTCTCTGGCTCGCGTTGCTCTCGCCAAAGAGTGATCTCATGAAATTTCTCCTTGAGGGAATATTTGCGACTCCTTTTGACCCGCGATCGATTCGCGGTCACAGCGGTGTCGCGTGACTGTGCTTGCAGTCGTGGCATAGCAAGTCAGAGACCACGAAGGCGGGTGGGAGAGGTTGCCTTGGTGGGGGCGAAGAGCCGTCAGGCGGGGTGGTTTCGACCGCTGCCGGTCCGGGATAGCAGGAGGAGAGAGACAACGCGTTGGGGGATCCTCAGGCCGAGGGGCCTTGCTGGGTGACGGGTAGCTTTTCCAGAGTGACCAGCGACGGAGAGCTGCCTGCGATGAATCGCTCGTCGCGTGACTGCAGCCGCTACTCCTCCTGCGGGTTGAATCGCGCGTTCAAGGAGCCGGACGGCGGTCGCCCAACTGGTCGACTTCGTGTGCGCGTCGGGTTGACGAGCCGTTGTGGTCTCCCGACAGACGTGGCCGTTCGTCGCCGGTGATCGGTCATTCGTCCCGCCCGGAAAGCGCTTGGGAAACATCCGTCGAGCGCGTGCGTTCCAGAACTCGGCAGCCGGAGCTGGCGGAGGTCCGACAGACAACGATGGGACGAGTTGGTGCAGACCCTGCAGCACTCCTGGAGCATGATGGTCACGGATGAAGGTGACGCGCAGCCGAGACGCGTTCGGTACCCGAGATCGTTTGGTCGAAGGGTAGACAGGATCCCCTTCGGCGGGACCGCGTGGTGTGAGACGCTGCGGTTCGGGTCGAGTACGCCGAGTTTCTGCGGCTTGCGGGGTTGCCTTGGTGTCGTCTTGGTTGCCTCCGTCTTCGCCTTCGCATGTGAACGCTCCGACGCGACAGTCTCCGACTCAGAGCTCGAGCGTCCTCCAGGCCGTGTGGCGGCCAGCACGAGCTCCAGCGAATTGGACTACGTCGACGTGGCCGTCGAGAGCGGTCTCGACTTCGTTCACGAGAGCGGTGCACGCGGGCGCTATCACATGCCCGAGATCCTCGGGGCGGGCGCAGCCCTGTTCGACTACGACCGTGATGGCGATCTGGACATCTACTTCGTCCAAGGCGGAGTGATCGAAGACGGAGACTCGGATCCGTCGGTCGACGATTCCGTCTACCGGGGCGACCGGCTCTACCGCAACGAGCTCTCGAGTTCTCCGGAAGCCTTTCC
>JANQPS010001092.1 GCA_028285365.1 Thermoanaerobaculia bacterium
CGGTTGTCCGGTCCCATGCCTCGAGCCACGACCTCGACATCGGCTCCGAGTGCTTCACACAGCTCGGCACACTCGTTGATGAAGGAGATCTTGGTCGCCAGGAAGCTGTTGGACGCGTACTTGATCATCTCCGCCGTCTCGACGTTGGTGATCACGAACGGTACGTCCGCAATGCGCAGCGGTGAGTAGATGTCGAGCATCACTTCGTTGGCGCGTTCGTCTTCACTGCCGATGACCAGACGATCCGGCTTGAGGAAGTCCTCGATGGCCGAACCTTCTCTCAGGAACTCGGGGTTGCTGACGACGGCGAAGTCAGCGTCGGAGCCAGCACCTTCCTTGACGATCTCGCGGATCATCTGACCGGTGCCGATGGGTACAGTGCTCTTGGTGACGATCACCTTGAAACCGGTGAGGTTCTCGGCGATCGAGGCCGCGACTTGGCGAACGTAGGTCAGATCGGATGACCCGTCGGAACGCGGTGGTGTCCCGACCGCGATGAATATCGCTTCAGCCTGCTCGATGCTCTCGTCGACATTGGTCGAGAAATCGAGTCTGTTGTTCTCACGGTTCTTGCGGACGAGGGTCTCGAGACCAGGCTCGTAAATGGGAATCTCGCCGCGCAGGAGCGCGTCGATTTTCGTCTCGTCCTTATCGACACAGGTGACGTTCATGCCGAAGTCGGCCAAACAGGCACCTGTCACGAGGCCGACATAGCCACTTCCGACAACGCAGATTCGCATCTAGATCTCTTTTCGGGCGCTGGGGGGTGGGTTGGGTGGATACGGGGCTTGGCCCGCCCTTGAGTGGAGTGGCCACGCTCGGAGGCTCGAGGTCCTGGACCTGGCTGGTCGGCGTAGCCGGAAGGGCGAAGATAACAGGGTTGTGGCTAGTCGCGTAGCAAGCCTGGGTGAGGAATTTCACCAAGGCTGAAGGCTCGGCCTGCTCGATGCCCGTCTGTGACTCGCCGGGAGGGCTCCCAAGGCCGGACTCGAGGGCCACCCAGGTGTCCGAGCGGCTCAACCGGGGTCGGGAGACTGCTCCTGCTGGTCTTCGTAGCGCTTCTTGATGCCCGCCTTTTGGCGGTTCCTGATCAGCCAGCGAAGGAACTTCGACTCGTTGATGCCGACGACGATGTCGTTCAGCGCCTCGTAGATTGCCGGATCGCTGATCAGTCGCGCCGCCGTGCCGTCGCCTTCCTGGAGCTCCTCGGTGACCTGGTTGAGTCTGCCGAGCAGATCGCGAAGCTGCTGGGTCACCTCGGTGCCCAGCTCGTCGTCGTTGATCAGCCGGGGCAGCAGGCCGTCCCCGTCCTCGAGCTTCGCCATGAGCTGTTCGAGATGCTCGAGCGAACCGCTCGTGTCTTCGAGTGTCGTGCGAAAGGTCTGGACGAGGCTTTCGTCGTTGATGAGTGCTGGGAGCAGGCCGTCCCCGGTCTCGATGCGCTCGAGGGTCTCGCCCAGCCGGGTGACGACCGAAAGCGTTTCGTCCCCGAGCTGTTCGTCTTGAATCAGGCGCCCGACCAGACCTTCGCCGGAGTCGATTCGGTTGGCGACCCGCTCGACACTCGCCAGCGTGCTCAGCAGCGCTTCGGTGACACTCCGCTCGCGCTGCTCGGTGACCAGCTCGCCGAGAACGCCTTCGCCTCGCTCCATTCGCCCGAGGATCACCGATAGCGAGCGCGCCGTCGACACGACGTGGTCGACGACGTCTTCACCACTTTCGAT
>JANQPS010001140.1 GCA_028285365.1 Thermoanaerobaculia bacterium
GGCATCGCGCGCAGCCCGCCACGCTCTAGAGCGATGTAGTAGAAGCCAAAAGGCACGACTTCCAGTCGCAGCCGCTGGTAGATGGCGGGCACGTCCTCAGCTAGGCGCGCACTGACCAGGTCGAGCTCGGCCTGCGCCTCCTCTTCTGAGACTCCTGGCACCAGACGCCCGAAGGCGCGAAGGCCGCGGCCCTCACCCGGTGAAGCGCCAGTCTCTGTAACCAACGGCACCCATAGCTGCTGCGCAATCGGGAAGAGAAACCCCTCTGGCATGATGCCGACGATCTCGCGGTCCACATCACCCACCCTCAGGATCGAGCCGACGAGGTTTGGATCGCCACCGTAGCGAGATCTCCACAGGTTGTGACTGACGACGACTACCGGTGCCGATCCGGGCGTCGTGTCCTCGTCCTCCAGAACACGGCCAACCGCGGCAGGCGTACGCAGGATCTCGAAACTCGAAGGAGTCACTTCCGCTCCGAGGACGGGAAACGGTGTCTCGTCGCCGCGTGCGATGTTGAGCAGTTCACTGCGGGTCGCGCCAATCGCCTCGAACGACTGGACGACTTGGCTGAGGTGTTCGAGATCGTAGGGCCGCCCGCTACGGGCGTTGCGGGTCTCGAGACTCCAGAAACGGATCGTGCGGATGCGGTCGCCGTCGGGCACCTTGAGCGGTGCTTCGATCGCGTTCGCGAGATGCATCGGTGCCAATCCCACCGGAATGCCGACCGCTAGGGCGAACACGGCAACCGCCGTCATGGCCGGATACTTCATCAGTATGCGTACACCCAACTTCACGTCGAGCCAGGAAGTCGTGACGCCGTCGATCGCATGCAGCCCTCGGGCGGCGCGAGCGTCAGCTTTCGTCGACTCCAGTGGTCCGAAGTCCAGGTTTGCCTGGCGGCGCGCCTCCCGAGCGGAGACGCCGGAGCGTTCGAGATCAGCCGCCCGCAGAGCGATGTGGTGCTCGAACTCCTCGCACATTTCTGACTCGATCGAGCGTCGCTCCCGCAACCCCCGCCACCATGATCTAACCCGGCTCGATAGCGGGGAGATCACTGCACTTCCTGTGGAGTTGCAGCGAGCGCTCGCCTGATCGCCTCAGAAAGGCGATTCCAGTTGGAGGTCTCCTCACCCAGCTTCTGGCGACCGGAATCGGTCAGTTTGTAGAACTTGGCTCGCCTGTTGTTCTCCGAGATCCCCCACTCCGACTGAATCAGCCCCTGGTGCTCGAGACGATAGAGGGCCGGGTAGAGCGTCCCTTGCTGGATCTGCAACGCGCCTGCGGAGATCTGTTGGATGCGCAGCAGAACTCCGTAGCCGTGCAGTCGGCCGAGCGACACAGCCTTGAGTACCAGCAGGTCGAGAGTTCCGGGCAACAGTTCTGCTTGATCGGTCATGCGCTCTCCTAGCTTGTCTAGGAGAGTGGCAGATATTCTCCTGGGCTGTCAAGGAGAGCAGCAGATCCGAAGGGTGGCGCGGCCCGTCGCTACGACTCGCTACAGTTGCCAGAGGCCGTACTCGATGCCGCCCTGGATGTAGATGGCGAACATTCCGTGGCCGGGAATCTCCATCGGCGGCATGGCTACCTCGGCGCCGGCCGCCTCGGCGGTTTCAACCGCGGCTTGGATGTCTTCGACGAGCAGATACGGCCTCACGACAGGGTCCTCGTCCGGGCGCAGGGGCGTTCGCACAGCGAGCCGTCCGCCGTCCTTGAGTTCGGCGGTACGAGCCGTTCCGAGCGCGGGGGCTGGCTCACCGAAGGTCACGCCGTGCATCTTCTCGAGGGCGTCGCACGTTTCTTGGACATCAGGGGTGACGATCTCGAGGTAGTGGATGACCATGGCTTTCTCCGTTGTCTGTTTGTCGTCTGTAGGGCGATTTGTGCTGAACGCGCAGACGGCGAACAACAGTGCGATAGGCGTGAGAACCAACCGAGGTGAGGGGATGGTCATGCCTGGTCTTTGTGCTCCGCAATCTGAATGAGATTTCCGCACGTGTCGTCGAGCACTGCGGTGATCACAGGGCCGTGGTCGACGGGCGGTTGGAGGAAGCGCACGCCCTTGTCGGTCAGCCTCTCGTATTCCGTCTGAACATTGGCGACGGCAAATGACGTCCAGGGGATTCCGTCTTCCATGAGCGCATTCCGGAAGGGACTGACGGCCGGGTGGCTGTCGGGCTCCAGCGACAGCTCCACGCCGTCGGGGTCTTCGGGAGAGACCAGCGTGAGCCAGGCGAACTCACCAAGAGGAACCTCGTGCTTCTTCTGGAAGCCGAGCACCTCGGTGTAGAAGCGCAGGGCCTTCCGCTGGTCGTCGACGAACATGCCTGTGATGTTGATTCTCATGACGTGGACCTACTCCTCGGGGACTGGCCAGCGAGAAACGACTTCTTGGAGCGGGTGACCATCGAACCAGTGGAGCTTCGTTCTGCCGTCGCGCCTCGTGCGCACCAAACCGGCTTCCTCAAGCACAGTCAAATGTTGCGAGACGGCCTGCCGAGACGAATCAATCCCATGGGCCATGGCCAGGCGGCCGCAGAGTTCGAAGAGCGTCTGCCCCTCGCGTTTGCTCAACTCGTCCAGGATGATTCGCCTCGTCGGGTCGGCCAAGGCTCTGTAGACGTCGATTGCGTGTCTCCCAGCCCAGGATAGGCAAGTGGATGCTTGCGTGTCAACTGAGCCCACCCTTAGCGACGCGACGCCTCGTGTGGTGCCATCGCGGCGTGAGACACTACCGGTCCGGCTCGGACCGATACTGCCCTTTTCCCCATAGACAAAAGCTGCGCTCCAGAGCAGCCGAGGAGATAGCCAATGAGTCCCGAGACTTCCACGCGTGACTTGCGCCTGTGGCCCGGCATCGCGCTGGCGGTGCTTCTGATCGTTCTTCGGTACCTCATGGTGATCGTGTTGCCGGCGACCGCGCTGCTCGTCGCGCCGGTCGCGGGAATGCTGTTGGCCGTCTTGATCGTTGCTTGGTGGCTGTTTGCCAGCCGCGCCCCGGTCAGCGAACGGTGGATTGCGGCGATTGCGATCGTGGTCGGTGCGGTGGTGACGCCGCTGCTCCTTCACGCGAGCGTCGCCCAGTCGGCGGGTGGTCTGCTCTTCCCTGTCTATGCGGTGCCGCTCGTTGGGCTCGCACTCGTCGGTTGGGCGCTCGTGAGTCGGAGCTGGTCTGACGGCTTGCGTCGCTGGTCGCTCGTTGCGGTGATTGCTGCCGTCTATCTCCCGTTTACGCTGCT
>JANQPS010001182.1 GCA_028285365.1 Thermoanaerobaculia bacterium
CCGAGCCGACGTCGATCGCTGCCAGCGCCGCCTTGGCGTCAAGCGCTCCGGGACGTGTGAGATGAATTCTGCGATCAGTCGCCAGCGGGTCGACTACGACTACAGACTCGTCGCCGGCCTCGTCGAGCTCCATGAGCTCCACCTGAGACGGCGCCACGCCCGACGTCGCATCGAAAGGAACCAGACCGAGACCGGACAGCTCGAGCTCGAGCGTCTGCGCCGCCACCTCGAGCGCCTTCATCTCGCCGATGACGATCGGTCGCCACGAGGCGCCACCTCTGTTCATCCGCCAGTGCTCGAGCACTCGAAGCACGATCTCCGGGCCTACGCCCGCCGGATCACCGAGGGTGAGGGCGAGCCGGGGAACGTCGACCTGCGCCATTCCCGTCATGGCACGTCACGAGCTCCTCAGCCCGTCCGAGCCCGGGTCGCGAGCGGAGTTCTCGGGGCCGGCAACTCGATCACTCGCCTGCACCTCTCCTCTTCGAGCGCTTGCGCTCCGACTCCTTGAACAGGTAGCGGATGTTGTGTTTGAGGATCAGCAGGTTGGGGCCATCCGTCCGATTGAGCTTGATGGCGTTCTTGTCGTACCACTCGATCCAGCCCGTCAGCTCCTCATCGTTGACCAGGACGACCACCATCGGGGTCTTCGCAGCCATCTGTTTGAGGTAGTAGAACTCCTCGGCGTTCGTCTGCTCCGGTGGGGACTGCTTACGCCTGACGCTCCGCGAAGCAGCGTCCTTGGGACTGGCTTCAGGGCGAATGAGCTTGCGATTGGGCATCTGATTCCTCGTGATTCGATGTAGTCGCTCGGCCTTGAACAGGAAGGGCGATCGGTATCTGATCGATATCACGCTTGCGACATCACACCAAGCTCGAGCGCCGAGGGCCAGACCGCCGCGAGCGAAAACAGCTAGTGTCGCTCCGACTCACGCACTGGTTCATCCTTCGAGCCGTTGACCCCCGCGCTCGGACCTGCAAACCAGGCGGGAATTCGAGCGATCGGGCCGTCTAACGCCTCCGTTGATGAACGAATGCGCTGAGACTTCCCACGCCGTATCGCAAGCGACCGTCGTCAGATCAGACAGCATTCCCACAGGGCCCGCCTACCCCGTTGGACACCCATCAGGAGATCGAACCATGTTCCAAGTCAGAAGAAGGTTGGTTTGGGGCTGGCTGCTCCTTGGACTCCCGTTGGTTGTTTCGGCCCAGGTGCCCGCGGCAGAGCGGCAAACTCTCCTCGAGCTCTTCGAAAGGACGGACGGGCCGAACTGGTCCGACAACACGGGCTGGGGCGGACCACCAGGCACCGAGTGCACGTGGTTTGGGGTCGACTGCGACGACGGCCGCGTCTGGCGGCTGGTGTTGGCCAACAACGGCCTCAGAGGTGATCTACCGGACATCTCCGCGCTAGCCAGACTCGTCTTCCTGGCACTCAGCAGAAACCAGCTTCACGGACCCATTCCAGACCTGTCGGCGCTCGTCGAGCTAGGTGGAATTCGCATCGAAGAGAACGAGCTCAGCGGGCCGATCCCCGAGCTGCCGACGCGTCTAGGGCAGTTTCAGGCCTACAACAATCTCCTTACCGGACCGATCCCCGATCTCTCGCGACTGACCGAGCTCGAGTTCCTGACGTTGTCGAACAACCGCTTGAGCGGCGAGATACCGGATCTCTCAGCCAACAGTCGGCTGAGATGGCTCTGGCTCGACCGCAACCAGCTCACCGGTGAGATTCCCGAGCTCTCCGGTGAGGACTTCGTCGACCTGCTCGCCTTCGACAACCAGCTGACCGGCCCCATTCCAGATCTCTCATCGGTCCCCAACCTCGTTCAGCTGCATCTGCGCGACAACCAACTGTCGGGCCCGATCCCCAACGTCTCGATGCTCGAAGACCTGAGGTTTCTAATCCTCGACGACAACCAGCTGACCGGGCCGGTACCCGACCTCTCTGACAACAGCGAGCTCCTACTGGTGCTCCTAAGCGGCAATCGGTTGAGCGGCGAGATCCCAGAGTTCACCAACTTGCCCGCGCTGGAAGCACTCTGGCTCGACCGCAACCAACTGGTTGGTGAAGTACCGCTCTCTTTGCTCGACCTCGATCTCGATCAGATTGGTCTCACCTACAACGCGCTGTACAGCGACAGCGAGGACCTGGAAACCTACGTCAGCGAAAGACCCACGAACGGCGCCTTCTTCGCGACTCCCTTCGGCTCGACACAGACCATCGCTCCACTCCTGCTGACAGCGCGAGCCATCGGCAGCACAGCCGTTCTCGTCGAGTGGCAGCTGATCGAGTTCACGGAATTCGACGGTGCCTACCGCGTCACCATCGCAAATGCTCCGCAAGGCCCTTTCGAAACGTCAGTAGAGACTGCCGACAAGACCGTAAGCTCACACCTCGTCGAGGGGCTCGAGCCCGCCACCACTTACTACCTGCGGATTCACACGGTCACGCAGCCCAGCGCGCTCAACCAGAACATCCTAGTGAGCGAACCCAGCGTGGTAGTCGAGGTGTCGACCACGGACGCTTCAAGCAGCGGCACTCTCGAACTGACTTTCTCCGAGGTCCGCGTGTCCGAGGGAGAGCAAAAGTTACTCGGGGTCCGGCGAGTGGGTGGCTCGCAGGGCACAGTGTCCGTGGCCGTCTCGACGACTAACGGTACCGCCGCGGCCGGCAGCGACTTCATCGTCTCCGCGGACCTCACGTGGCAAGACGGCGACTCGGCTACCAAGGTCATCACCATCGAAGCGGTCGACGACGCGATCGCGGACGCAGACGAGCAATTCGACTTGTCCTTGAGAGATCCCAGCAACGGAGCCGAGCTCGGAAGCCGAGCTCGAGCGACCATCACCATCGCCGAAAAGGACCTCTTCAACGACCAACCACAAGGCGAGCTGATCAGCATCGGCAACGAGCCGGCCGTAGCGGACGACCCTCTCGGCGGTCGCATTGCGGTGTGGTCTGGAAACCGGGCCGGCCGAGCGGTCATCCTCGCTCAACGCTACGACGCTTCAGGCGAGGCGGTCGGCTCTCAGTTCGTGGTGAGTCAGAGCGCCAGTGGTACCAGCTCCGAGCCGGACGTAGCTGCCAATTCTGATGGCGACGTCATCGTGGTGTGGAACCACGACGCAACGAGTATCTTGGGGCGACGCTTCGATCCGAGCGGCCAGCCGATCGGCGGCCAATTCAGGGCGGATGACGGATCTTCTCCGAAGGTCAGTTCCCCCGAGGTCTCCATCAACGACCGGGACGAGTTCTTCGTCGTCTGGCAGGGACTGGACTCTGGCCTGAGTGGCTCGGGCACGGCTCCCGCCCAGAACATCCTCGGACGCCCCTTCGGGTCTTCGTCCCAGCCTCTAGCAGGCGTGACGGACCTCGACGGCGGCTCGAGCAGCAACGCATCGCCAGACGTGGCTCTCAGAGACGACGGCGACGTTCTGGTGGTCTTTGAATCAGGACCAGAGGGGGATACGGAGATCCTCGCTACGGCTGGCAACATCGCCGAGCCTTTCGAGCCAGCATCCGCGGTTCAGGTCAACCGTCTAGACGTCAGAGAACAGGAGAGGCCTCGTGTGGCAACCGTGCCGGGCAGTGACGACTTCGTCGTGGTCTGGCAGGGCGCTTCGATACTCGAACCTGGGGAAACCTTCCGACAGCCAGGCGGCGACGTCTGGCTTCAGCGAGTGAGCTCACAGGGTGTTCCGCTCGGTGACCGAGAGATCAGAGTCAACCGGCGCGTCGAAGGCAGTCAGACCGGAGCGTCCGTAGATACGACGTCTGGGGGAGACTGCGTGGTGGGCTGGCAGGAAGTCTCGGGAGAGGGAGCGACCAGTGTGCTCGGGAGGGTCTTTCCAGGCTGCGGCCAGGGCGGCGGCCAGGAGGTGGTCGTTAGCGATCCGGAGAACACGACTGAAGTCCGAACACCGGTGGTCTCCGCGGGCGGGGGCGCCATCACCGGCATCTATCGTCTCGACGACCTCGTCGAGGGCGACGGTGGGGTTGCCGGACGGGCCGTTAGCGCGGACCTGGAAGAACCTTCGTGCATCGCCTCGGGTTCGAGTCTGTGCCTGAACGACGGCCGCTTCCAGGTCCAGGTCGCATGGTCGGACTTCGAAGGCAACAGCGGCAACGGTCAGGCTGTCTCCCTCACAACTGACACGGGATACTTCTGGTTCTTCGATCCAAACAACGTGGAACTGGTCGTGAAGGTGCTCGATGCCTGTTCGTTCGCTAACAGCTTCTGGGTGTTTGCGGGCGGGCTCACTAACGTACAGGCGCAGATCACGGTGACCGACACTGCAACTGGCGAGGTCCGAAGGTACTCGAATCCGCTCGGCACTCCTTTTCAGCCAGTGCAGGACACTGGGGCCTTCCAGACCTGCGGAGCCATGGGCCGGTTTGTTCCCTGGCCAAAGCAACTCGCCGACAGCGCACTGGACGAGCTCTGGGAAATGCCACTCTTGCCGGCACCGGACGTCAACCGAGTCGATAGCCCGACCAGCGACCGCTGCACTGCCGACTCGGCACTGCCAGGCGATCAGGGCGAGACCCTCTGCCTCAACCAGGACCGCTTTGCCGTCAGCGTCAGTTACACGACTGCGCAGGGGGAGACCGGCCAGGGTCGAGCAGCGCAGCTGACACCCGACACCGGCTACTTCTGGTTCTTCAGCCCCGACAATGTCGAGTTGGTGATCAAAGTGCTGGACGCGTGCAGCTTCTCGAACCACTTCTGGGTCTTTGCTGGCGGGCTCACCGACGTCGAGGCCACGGTGACCGTGACCGACTTTCAGACGGGCGAGATCACGACCTACATCAACCCCCTGGGCACGCCCTTCGAGCCGGTTCAAGATACGGGGGCCTTCGCGACCTGTAACTCGCCGTGAGTCGGGATCCCCGACCTACGACGAAGGGACTCGGCCCTAGCTCTGAAGGATGTTCAGGCTTCGGTTCGAAGCAGATCCCATCCCTTTGTGCGCGACCGCGCCGATCTGCTGGCTGAGTCGGTCGAAGTCGATCGGGTTCGCTGAAGGGCCGGTCGCTGCGCTCGGAGCCGACGACGACTGAGGCAGGGCCTCCCTGGGTGTTGCTCTCGCGTCCTTCGAGTTCCCAAGGTTCCGGCGAGGGCGCGAGCCGCCCGCGTCGCCTCCCTTTCGCTTCTTCTGCTTTGGTCGACGCGTCTGATAGTTGCTGTCTTCGTATGCCAGGCAGCACAGCAGGCGACCGCATTGCCCGGAGATCTTCGAAGGGTTGAGGCTCAGGTTCTGGCGCTTGGCCATCTGAATCGAGATGGGCTTGAAGTCATCCAACCAGGTCGAGCAGCACAGGGTCCGACCGCAGATTCCGATCCCGCCGAGCAGACGGGCTTCGTCGCGGGCACCGATCTGGACCATGCGAATCCGCGCGGAGAAGCGCCGCGAGATGTCCTTGACCAGCTGCCTGAAGTCGACTCTCTTGTCGGCGGTGAAGTAGCAGTTCGCCGACTTGCCGTTGAGGGAAAACGTGACCTTCGACACCTTCATCTTCAGGCGGAGGTCTCGGGCCCGCTCCTGAGCAAAGCGCCGGGCTCGGGTTTCGTTGGTGAGCTGGCGGTCGAACGCTTGGCGATCAGACGTGCTGGCTCGCCTGAGGAGTTGTCGAGCACTCGACTTCTGGCACGGTTTGAAGACCGCCATCGGCGACTTCTCGACTCGGCCAAACGCGGGGCCGTCGTCCAAGGCGACGACAACCTCATCGCCTCGAGCCAGAAGCTCCCCGCCGGTCGAGCAGAGCGTCAGGTTCGTCTCCTCCCCGAAGCGCACGCCCACGAAGGTATCCTCGACGGCAGTGGACTGGCCTCGAAAGCTACACCCTCCACACCCCACGCTGGCTCCTTTCTTCGATCGAAGACTGGGTCGCGTCACCTGCAATGGCAACGGACCAGCACACGATTATAGGAGCACGCAAGAAAGGACAGCTACGGAGTGCCCTGCCCCAGGTCCCTCGGCAGGTTGATGACACCCGAATGCGCTTCGTGGTCCTGTTCGATGACTCGCCGGCCGATGTCGGTGCGCATTTGACGTCCAGGCCACCTGATGCGATCAGCTGCCTGATAGGCACTGCGCAGTGCATCTCGCAAGGATGCTCCGGTGGCGCACACCGACAACACGCGTCCACCCGCGACCTCGAACTCGGAGGACTCCGCGTTTCGGCGAGTGCCTGCATGGAAGATCTCCACACCGTCACCGGAGCGCGCTTCGTCGAGACCCTCGATCGGCACTCCTGTCGTCGCCGAGCCCGGATACCCCTCAGCCGCCAGCACGACACAGGCAGCCACCTCACGACGAAAGGTCAGTCGATCGACGCCGAAGTCTCCTTTGGCACCGGCGCTCAGCAACGACGCCAAATCGTTTTCGAGGCGCATGAGGAGAGGTTGCGCTTCGGGATCACCGAGGCGAGTGTTGAACTCCAGCACCTTGGGTCCGGCGGCCGTCATCATGAGGCCAGCGTAGAGGAAGCCGACAAACGGACAGCCTTCGGCCTTCATGCCTTCGACAGTCGGCATCAGCACTCGCTCGAAGACCTCGCGCGCCGCATCCGGTTCGACGATTCCAGAAGGACTATGCGCACCCATGCCTCCCGTATTGGGGCCCTGGTCGTCGTCACGAATTCGCTTGTAGTCCTTGCTGGTAGCCATCGGCAGCAGGCGCTTACCGTCGCAGAGGGCAATGAACGAAACCTCTTCTCCCTGCAGGAACTCCTCGACTACGACACGGTCACCGCTGGTTCCGAATCGCCGCTCCTCGAAGAAGGTCTTGCCGGCCTCCAGAGCGTCAGCGCGATCTGCGCACAGAATCACACCCTTGCCCGCCGCCAGACCGTCGGCCTTGAGTGCTACCGGAAACGAAAACCGCTCGAGGATGTTCTCGAGATCGTTGATGTCGTGAGCGACATCGAAGCCCGCCGTCGGGATGTCGTGCCTCAGCATGAACTCTTTGGCGAATACCTTGCTGCTTTCCAGCTGTGCCGCATCACGACTCGGACCGAAGATCGTCAATTCGCGCGAGCGGAACTCATCGACGATGCCGAGGGAGAGCGGCAGCTCGGGGCCCACGATCGTCAAGTCGATGTGCAAGTCCGTCGCGAAGTCGGCCAAGGACTGCACGTCGTCCACCTTGATCGGCACAGGCTGGGCGTGCTCCGCGATCGCATCGCTGCCAGGGGCGCAGAAGACCTCGACCGCACTGGAGTGCTCCGCAAGATGCCAGCACAGCGCGTGCTCGCGACCACCATTGCCAATGACGAGGACTTTCATCTGAGGCTCCTACCGCCAAGTCGATCGACACGTTGAGGTGGCATGACACCACCCCGGCGCCTGTCTCATTCCGTCAGCCACGATGCAGAAAGTCTACGGCAACGCCTTCGGCGTTGCTTGGCAGTTTGCCCCCGGCAAACTGCGAGAAGACCTCCAACATGCTGGTCGCAGATGTACTCGGCAACGCCTTCGGCCTTGCTTGGCAGTTTGGCTCTGCCAAACTGCGGGACAACCTCCGATGCGCTGGTCGCAGATGTATTCGGCAACGCCTTCGGACTTGCTTGGCAGTTTGTCCCCGGGCAAACTGCGGGAAACGTCCAATGCGCTGGTCGCAGATGTACCCGGCAACGCCTTCGGCCTTGCTTAGCAGTTTGGCTTTGCCAAACTGCGGGACAACGTCCAATGCGCTGGTCGCAGATGTATTCGGCAACGCCTTCGGACTTGCTTGGCAGTTTGGACCCGGCAAACTGCGAGACAACGTCCAATGCGCTCGAACCAAGAACGGCAACCTTGGGCAACCCTCACGGGCTGCCTGGTGTGGAGGCCTGACGCGCTGGTCTTCGGCTAGCTGAAGGGCTCGCCAACATGGCTTCTAGAAGAAGCCGAGCTCCAGCTTTGCTGCCTCGGTCATCATCTCGGGGTTCCAGGTGGGATCCCAGACGACCTCGACATCGACCGGGCCAATTCCCGGAATCGAGGCCACGGTTCGCTTGACGTCCAACGGGAGCGTCTCGGCCACCGGGCAATGGGGTGACGTCAGTGTCATCTTGATGTCGATCGCGTCACCGCCGCCAACCTGGATGTCGTAGATCAAACCGAGCTCGTAGATGTTGACCGGGATTTCGGGATCGTAGACCTGGCGCAGGGCTTCGACGACGCGCTCCTCGAGCTCGGCCGGGGTCATCTCGGCGGTCGCGGCGGTCGCCGGTGTGGACTGGGTCTCGTGCTGCTCGTCCATGACTTCCTTCCCGGGGCTCTGCCCGACTGCACCAACTGGCGGTTGCACCTGCTGCCTCACTCCCGGCCCAACGTTATGGTCACTCGACGGTCACTCCGTGGTCACCGGTTCGCCGCGCCCTTCGAGGGCTGCTCGGAGCGCGTGCCAGGCGAGGGTGGCGCACTTGATTCGCACCGGGAACTCTCGAACTCCAGAGAGAACCTCGAGTTTGCCCAGATCCTGATCCGGGTCGATGGCGTCCCGGTCATCGGTCACCAGATGATGAAAGGCGTCGACCAGGGCCTCGGCTTCGTCGCGACTCTTTCCCGCAACCGCTTCGGTCATCAGCGAGGCTGATGCCGTCGAGATGGCGCACCCGACCCCTTCGAAGGAGATGTCTTCGATATCGCCATCTTCGTTGGTCTTCACGTACACGGTGACCTGGTCTCCGCACAGCGGGTTCTGGCCATGGGCCTTCTGATCGGCATCCGCGAGAACGCCGAAGTGTCGCGGGCGTTTGTAGTGATCCAGGATGACCTCCTGGTACAGGGCACGCAGTTCGTCCATCAGCCAAAGAACTCCTGAACTCGGCGCACAGCGGCCACGAGACGCTCGACGTCTTCGAGATCGTTGTAGATGCCGAACGACGCCCGCGAGGTGGAGGGCACCCCAAAATGTTGCATCACCGGTTGGGCGCAGTGATGGCCTGCGCGAACTGCGACGCCGTCCCGATCCAGGAGCGCACCGACGTCGTGGGGATGCACCCCATCGACGACAAACGACAGCACACTGGCCTTGCTCGAAGCCGTGCCGAGGATTCGCACTCCCTCGATCTCCAGGAGACCTTCGGTAGCTGCTTGCAGGCACTGCGCCTCGTGACGGGCAATGTTCTCCGGCCCCAGGTCGTCGACCAGATCGATGGCAGCGCCGAGACCGACGGCGCCCGTGATGTTGGGTGTGCCTGCCTCGAACTTGTGCGGGAGCTCGTTGAAGTCGGTCTGCTCGAAGCTGACCGAGCGAATCATGTTCCCACCACCGTGCCAGGGGGGCATCGAATCGAGCAACTCGTGGCGTCCCCACAACACGCCGACGCCGGACGGCGCATAGACCTTGTGTCCGGACATGGCGTAGAAATCGCAGTCGAGCTCGGCCACGTCGACCCGGAGGTGGGGAACACCCTGCGCTCCGTCGACGACCAGAACGGCACCCGCCTCATGGACCTTGGCCGCGATCTCCCGAATCGGGTTGATCGTCCCGAGGGCATTGGAGACATGGGTCACGGCCACCACCTTGACGGAGGAGTCCAACAGCCGGTCGAGCTCGTCGAGCCGCAGCTCCCCACGATCACACATGGGGATCGGCAGACACTGGGCACCCTTCTCCAGGCACAGCAGCTGCCAGGGCACCATGTTGGAGTGGTGCTCCATCTCACTGACGAGCACGACGTCTCCTTCACTCACCTGAGACCTGCCGTAGGTCTGCGCGACGAGGTTGATCGCCTCGGTCGTCCCGCGCACGAAGATGACTTCCTCGGGGCGTGAGGCGCCAAGATGAGACGCCACCTTGGTGCGCGCGGCTTCGAAGGCCGTGGTGGCACGCTGCGACAGTTCGTGAATGCCGCGGTGGACGTTGGAGTAGTCGTGACGCTCGAAGTGGTCAACGGCCTCGAGAACTCGTTCCGGGCGCAACGTACTCGCCGCATTGTCGAGATAAACCAGAGGGCGGTTGGCAATCTCTTGATGAAGGGCAGGCACGGTCGCCCGAACAGCCGCAACGTCGTAGGCACTACTCGAAGCGAGCGGGCTCATCACTGGCTGACTCGTTGACCTCATCTGTTCTCCTGACGAACTCCCCACGGGTTTCCCGAACGCCTCAGACTGCCTGTCGCACGATGTCACCGCCTTCGAGGCGCGAGAAGAGGAACTCCTGGAGGTCCTTGCGCAGTGCATCGCTCTCGACCAATTCGACGAACTCGCTCGCAAAGGCGTAGGTCAACAGGCTTCGCGCCGCCTTCTCCTCCATGCCGCGGCTGCGCAGATAGAAGAGCGAATCGGGGTCCAGCTGTCCGATCGTCGATCCGTGGGTACAGCGAACGTCGTCGGCAAAGATCTCGAGCTGAGGATTGCTGTTGACCATCGCTCCCTCCGACAGCAGGAGGTTTCGGTTCGACTGCTTTGCATCGGTCTTCTGAGCCGGTTTGTGTACGTAGATCCGGCCGTTGAAGACGGCCCGCGATCGATCGGACAGGATCCCCTTGTACAGCTCGTGACTGTCCGTGTTCGGGCTCTTGTGCTCGACGAACATGTGGTTGTCGACGTGCTGCTTGCCGGCAACGACGTAGAGGCCGTTGAGCGTTCCGACACAACCTTCTCCATCGAGCAGGGCGTTGGTGTCGTTCCGAACCAGGCCCCCGCCATGAGAGATGGAGTGCGAGGAGAAGTTCGCCGCGCGCTCGATCCGAACCTGCATGGTGGCCATGTGAGCCGTCTCCAGCGATTCCCGCTGGACTTTGTAGTGACGCAGGACACTGCTGGTCGCACACTCGATCTCGGTCACCGCGTTGGTGAACACCTTGGCTCCACCCAGCGAGGCGTAGGTCTCGATGACCGCTCCCTGGGCGTTTTCACCGGCGCTGATGAGCAGCCGCGGATGAGCGACGGCATCAACATCTCCGGTCGAGACGTTGATCACGTGTACAGGCTTCTCTGCGACGACACCGCGCGGCAGAACCAGCGCCACGGCGTCCACCGACAGAGCCGTGTTGAGCGCCACGAAAGGACTCCGCTCGCTCACGGCCAGCGTACCCAGACGATCCACGAGCCACTCGCTAGCGCTCTCACCCCCGCCCCCGAGCGAACCTCGCAGGTTGGCGAGCTCAAACCCGCCCTCGAGGGGATCCGAGAGGTCCGAGCGAAAGACCCCGTTGACACAAACGAGATTGCAGCTGCCCTCGTAGAAGTAGCGGCGCAGCGCAGCGCCGTCGACCTCGGCATCGAGCTCTGCGGGTGCGAAGCTGGTATGGGTGATCGGCTTGAGCGGAGTGAACCGCCATTCCTCCTCACTACGTCCCGGGAAGCCCTGGCCGGCAAACTGGTCCAACGCCTCGGCCCGCAATGCAGCCAGCCTTCCTGGCGAGCGGGAGGTGTCGTCAGACAGCTCACGATAACGGTCGAGGTAACTCTCGATGCGGGATTCGCTCGTGTCCACGTTCGGGGTCTTTGTCATCGTCGGTGCGGTCGTCGCCTCCATCACGACGTCCTCAGGCCGCGCCGGCCTGTTCGAGCCAGCCGTAGCCTTTGCTCTCGAGCTCGAGAGCCAGCTCTTTGTCTCCCGTGCGCACGATCTGACCGTCGACGATCACGTGAACGACGTCGGGAACGATGTACTCGAGAAGACGCTGGTAGTGGGTGATGACCACGAAGGCGCGGTCCGGCGAGCGCAGACTGTTGACGCCGTTGGCCACCGTGCGCAGCGCGTCGATGTCGAGCCCCGAATCGGTCTCGTCGAGGATCGCCAGGCGCGGTTCGAGCACCGCCATGTGAAAGATCTCGTTGCGCTTCTTCTCGCCGCCGGAGAAGCCGTCGTTGACCGGTCTCTTCATCAGGCTCTCGTCGAGCTCGACCACCTTGACCTTCTCGCGCACCAGCTTCAGGAAGTCCATCGCGTCGAGCTCCTGCTCTCCTCGGGCCTTGCGGACCGAGTTGAGAGCGGCCTTGAGAAAGTAGGTGTTGCTGACCCCGGGAATCTCCACCGGGTACTGGAAGGCAAGGAAGATTCCGAGCTGTGCTCGCTCTTCGGGCGAGAGCTCCAGAAGGTCTTCGTCTTCGAACTGGACACTGCCACCGTCGATCTCGTAGTCCTCGCGACCGGCGAGCACCTGCGCCAGCGTGCTCTTGCCCGATCCGTTGGGCCCCATGATGGCGTGGACCTCGCCCGCTTTGACCTCGAGATTCAAACCGCTGAGGATCTCCTGCCCATCGACAGAAGCCCTCAGGTCTTCGATTTTCAACATGCGATATCTCTCTCTGTTTCCTGCTGTTCGATTCCTGCTATTCGTGTTCGCTTCACTCAGGTGCCCACTCACCGAGTGAGTCACGCGTGGATGGCTCTGCGATCTTCCTGATCCAAGTGGTAGCGCCCAGCCGTAGCGCTCCGCCCTGGCGGCCGGGGAGCGCTGTCACTAACCGACGCTGCCCTCGAGACTGACCTCCAGAAGCTTCTGGGCTTCGACCGCAAACTCCATCGGCAGCTCTTGGAAGACTTCCTTGCAGAAGCCGTTGACGATCATCGAGACTGCGTCCTCGGTATCGATGCCGCGCTGGTTGCAGTAGAAGATCTGGTCTTCGCCGATCTTGGATGTCGACGCTTCGTGCTCCATCTGGGCCGAGGGATTCTGGACGTCGATGTACGGGAAGGTGTGCGCGCCGCACTGGTCCCCGATGAGCATCGAATCGCACTGGGAGAAGTTGCGGGCGTCTTTCGCCGACTTGAGGATCTTGACCTGCCCGCGATAGGTGTTCTGGCCTTCCCCAGCGGAGATGCCTTTGGAGACGATGGTGCTCTTGGTGCGCTCGCCCACGTGAATCATCTTGGTACCGGTGTCAGCCTGCTGACGCATGTTGCTCACCGCAACCGAGTAGAACTCGCCGACCGAGTCGTCACCTTTGAGGATGCAGCTCGGGTACTTCCAAGTGATCGCCGAGCCGGTCTCGACCTGGGTCCACGAGATCTTCGATCGACGTCCCTCGCAGATCCCGCGCTTGGTCACGAAGTTGTAGATACCGCCTTTGCCTTCTTTGTCGCCCGGATACCAGTTCTGGACAGTCGAGTACTTGATGGTCGCGTTCTCGTGAGCGACGAGCTCGACGACGGCCGCGTGCAGCTGATTCTCGTCACGCATCGGAGCCGTACACCCCTCCAGGTAGCTGACGTAGCTACCCTCGTCCGCGATGATGAGTGTGCGCTCGAACTGTCCGGTGTTGAGTGCGTTGATCCGGAAGTAGGTCGAGAGCTCCATGGGGCAGCGGACGCCCTTGGGGATATAGACGAACGAGCCATCGGAGAAGACCGCTGAGTTGAGCGCCGCAAAGAAGTTGTCGCGACGGGGAACCACGGTACCGAGATACTGGCGCACCAGATCCGGGTGGTTGTGAACGGCCTCCGAGAAGGAGCAGAAGATGATGCCGAGCTCTGCCAGCTTCTCGCGGAACGTCGTAGCCACCGAGACGCTGTCGAATACGGCGTCCACAGCGACGCCCGCCAGGATCTCCTGCTCGTGCAACGGGATTCCGAGCTTCTCGTAGGTCCTACGAATCTCCGGATCGATCTCGTCGAGACTCTTTGGCCGATCGTCGTCCGACTTCGGAGCCGCCCAGTAGTGAATGGCCTGATAGTCGACCGGTTCGTAGGTGACGTTGGGCCAAGTGGGCTCTTTCATCTCGAACCAGGTTCGCAGCGCCTGGAGGCGCCACTCGAGAAGCCACTCCGGCTCGTTCTTCTTGGCGGAGATGAACCTCACGGTGTTCTCGTCGAGACCAGGGGGAAGGACCTCCTGCTCGATATCGGTGACGAACCCGTATTCGTACTCTTTCTCGGTGAATTTCTCGATCGTTTCTGTGGCTGTGGTCACGTGTTCCTCCCGGGCTGTGCGCGGGTTTCCTCAGAGTTCGAGGACTATCGGGGTTTTGGGTTCGTCGGGTCGCCGGAGCGACCGTGAGTCGAGACGATGTCTAGTCAGGACCCGAGGGAGACGAGGGGGGACTGAGGTCGGGTCGCCTGACCTAGCGGCGACGGCGCTGCCATGTCGCTCAGGGTGATGCCTTCCAGAGCCTCACGCACCGCCTGGTTGATCGTCTGCCAATTCGCTCTGGCACCACAAAAAGATTCATACGAGCACTCATCGGTCGACTCCTCGACACACTCGGTCATCGCTATGGGCCCTTCCAGGGCCGCGATGATCTCGGCGACCGAGATCTCGGACGCGGGCCGGCTGAGGCTGTAACCACCTTTTGCGCCGCGCTGCGAGTCGAGTAGCTCCGATCGCACCAGCAGCTTGAGGATCTTGCTGACCATGGGTGTCGGCAGCCGGGTCGCAACCGAGAGATCGGTGGCACTCCAAAGCGAGTCCGATGACGCGGCCAGCTGGGTCATCAGGACGATGCCGTAGTCGGTTTGTTTCGTGAGTCGAATCACAGCGGTAGTCGGCTTGGCCCAGAGTGGTCTGAAGACTCGAGCAAGGGTGCGAACAGGCGCTTCCCGACTGACCGCCTGTGGGGCGATCTCACCGCGAAACGCCAATCAGGACCATCGAGGTCCTATTTAGAGGATACCAACGAGATCCTTCCCTGGCAACCGTGCAGGGCGCACCGAACAAAGGCCTATTCCAGGGCCTCAGCCCCTCTCAGGCAGCCGATTTGCTGCGAGGGCGCGTCGATTCCGGACCACGCCGTCCAGGCGGCTCGCGCTTGCCTTCGAGCAGGGTTGCCGCCCACCGCAGATCGTCGGTGTTCTCCAACATGATCTTGATGATCATGGTCAATGGAACGGAGAGCAGCATGCCTACCGGACCCCAGACCCAGCCCCAGAAGATCAGCGACAAGAAGACGACGAGTACCGACAGCCCGAGTCGCCGGCCCATGAGCGCCGGTTCGATGAAATTGCCGATCACGACGTTGACGACCAGGTAGCCGATCGCCACCAGAGTCGCCAGTCCCACTCCTTCCTGGATGAGTGCCAGGAGAACTGGCGGACCCGCCGCGATGATCGAGCCCAGATTCGGGATGTAGTTGAGGGCAAAAGCAACGAGACCCCAGAGCGGCGCGAAGTCGACACCCAAAATCGCGACCCACACCCCGACCAGGACACCCGTTCCCGCCGAGATCGCCGTTTTGACCCCGAGATAGCGACGCAGCTCAGCGAGAATGGTGGCCACTCGCTGCTCGACCGTCGGATCGGCAAACGCGCGCCGCAGCTTGCGCCTGAAGTACGTCGCCTCGAGCAGGATGAACGTCGTGATCAGGAGCACGATGAGGGTCGAGCTCAGGATGTTGGCGAGGCCTCGCAGCGTAGTGTTGGCGGCATCGAGAATCGCCTCGAGATCAAACCAGGTCAGCAGCCAACGACCGAGGCCTTCGTCGGGGGAGCGGACTCCTGAACCAGGAATGCCGCGGGGCTCCGGCTCCTGGACTCCCCCCGTCGTCCCTGAGTTGGGATCTCCACCGGCCTCGATGCTCTCGTCGGGCGACTCCGACGGAAAGCCGAACCAGTCCTCGGCGTCGATCCCGCGAGCCCCCAACCACGCCCGCACGTCGGCGGTCCAGCCGTCCACGCTGTCGCTGAACTCCTGAAAGCGATTCTCGTACTTGGCGCGCTCTCTGACCAGCTCGTTGATCGAGCCAGAGACGAGACCGATGACCACCGCCAGGATCGCCAAGTCGGTCAGGATCGTCGCAGCTACGGCAAGTCCGGTCGGGCATCGCTTCGAGCGCAGCCAGAACAACAGGGGAAAGCTGAGAACCGAGATGAACAGAGCGATCAAGACCGGGATCAGCAGCGAAGAAGCTGCCCGCAGTCCAGCAATGACGACGACGAGACTTGCCGCCACCACGAGCATTCGCGCTCCCGCGTAGACCTTTGACTCCTCGCTCATGGCGCAAGCGTACACCGCGGTGGCGTCCGCGCAGAGGCGAGGCCACCGCCGCTCCTCCAGCGAGTGCGCCGCAACTCGCCGACGACCACGAGGCCGTCACTCGGACGTAGCGCCTCTCGAGTCAGCCCGAGCGATGGCCCGAAACGAGGCCTTCGACGTCTGCTGGTTCCGCCAGCGTACTCGTGTCCCCGAGATCGTCGTACTCCCCGGCGGCGATCTTGCGCAAGATCCGCCTCATGATCTTGCCCGAACGCGTCTTGGGCAGACCTGGAGCGATCTGGATGCGATCCGGTGTCGCTATGGGACCGATCGCGGTCCTCACCTGTTGCCTGAGAAGGCTCACCGTCTCTTCAGGATCGTGACTCTCGAAGTCGTGAGCGACAATGACATAGGCGTAGATGCCTTCGCCCTTGATCTCGTGGGGGAAACCCACCACCGCTGCCTCGGCGACCGCGTCGTGGGCTACCAGGGCGCTCTCAACTTCAGCGGTACCCAGACGGTGGCCGGAAACGTTGAGAACATCGTCGACCCGGCCAGTGATCCAGTAGTACCCGTCTTCGTCACGGAAACAACCATCACCGGTGAAGTACAAACCGTCGTAGGTCGAGAAGTACGTTTCGGCAAACCGGTTGTGATCACCGTAGATCGTGCGTGCCTGGCCGGGCCACGAGCGCTTGAGACACAAGTTGCCGCTGACTCCGTTGCCCGAGACCTCCTGGCCCTCGTCGTCGACCAGAACGGGCTCCACACCAAAAAACGGCAAGGTGGCAGAGCCGGGCTTCATGGGCGTGCAGCCGGGAAGAGGAGTAATGAGAATGCCACCGGTCTCGGTCTGCCACCAGGTGTCGACAATCGGACAGCGCCCGTCACCGACGACGTCGTGGTACCAGTTCCAGACTTCGGGATTGATGGGTTCACCGACACTCCCGAGCACCCGCAGAGAGCTTCGTGACGAGCCCGTGACAAACGAGTCTCCCTCGCGAGCGATCGCACGCAGTGCTGTAGGTGCCGTGTAGAAGATGGTGACCCCGAGATCATCGACGACCTGCCAGTAGCGGCTCGCATCCGGATAGGTGGGCACCGACTCGA
>JANQPS010001186.1 GCA_028285365.1 Thermoanaerobaculia bacterium
GCCCAGGGGTTCCGGGTCGTTGCGCCTGACCACCGCGGTCACGGCCGCGGTCTTCCGTTGAGCGGTCGGTTTCGCCTCGAGCAGTGTGCCGATGACGTCGCAGCGCTCGCGACCGCTCTCGGCGTGGAACGGTTTCTCGTAGCGGGGTACTCCATGGGTGGTCCCATCGCTCAGCTGGCCTGGAAGCGCCATCGCGAGCGCGTGGCAGGTCTCGTCTTGTGCGCCACCGCTGCGAGGTTTGCGACCACTCGTCAGCGTCAGACGGCTGTCGTTCTTCAACCGCTCCTGTCGTTGGCAGCTCGTGCGACTCCGGACTCTTTCTGGAAAGAGCAAGCCGAACGCATGCTCGAGCGAGTGTCCGATCCGGAGCGACGCGCGCGCATCCAGCTCGAGGTCGAGGGAACGCGCCCGTCGGCACTCGTGGATGCTGCCGCCGCGCTGGCGCACTTCGACTCCAGGCGCTGGCTCGGCAGCGTCAACGTCCCTGCTGCGGTCGTCGCCACGACGCTCGACGGTCACGTGACGCTCGAACGCCAGCAGGAGCTCGCCGATGCCATACCCAACGCGACCGTGCTGCCGGTCGAGGCTGATCACTACGCCTGCGTGGCTCGGGCAGGCCTCTTCGTTCCTGCGTTGATCGAGGCGTGCAGCACGGTGGCCATGGCCGAGCCGGTGCGCGTCACGAGGTAGTGGTGCAGCTCATCGGACGGGCCATCACGGCGACGGCGAGACTGGGTGTGCTGTGAAATTCCGACACACTGGATAGGTGCGCTGTCCACAGCGTATGGTCACGTCTGGTGAACCGAGGTCCCCGGTCACTCGAGAGTTGGCGCCGTCGCTCGCTATCTGCGCACGAATGCTGAACCCGCCAGAGCCAGTGAGAGCGAACGAGCGATCCTGATCGACTGAGATGACGTCGCTCGGCCGCCAGCTGACCAGCTCGTCGTGCTCAGAGCAACCGTGAGCGATTCTCAACGAGGCGATGGCACTGTGCTCCGGGAAGTAGTCGAAGGTGACTGTGGTGACGGCTTCGTCGCATCGGCTCGTAGCCGAGTAGGACTCGAAAGGTCCGTCGGGACGCTGCGGGAGCTCGGCTTCCGCCGATCCCGGCAGGGCCTCCATTTCTGCCAGAAGTCGCTCACGCTCACGCACGAGCTCACGCACAACCACGCGAGTGCCACTGTTGTGGGTGCTGCTCGTCTATTCATGAGACTCAACGCTCGTGCCGCGTACGAGCGCACACCCGAGAACTCCGCATGCCGACTTGGCCCAGCTAGACTCGGCATGCGACCGTGACCGAGTGCCGTTCTGACGATTCTCTTGGGAGAAGCCTTATGGAACCTGACCCGAGCCCCCGTGTAGCTCCTTCATCGAGCCCCAAGGCTCCGGACGTGCGCGAAAGTCTGAGCGCCAAGACACCCCGCTCGGTCGAGCTGCACGCTCGGTCATCGCACGTTCTCGCGGCCGAGGTCGTTCAGACCGTCCACATGCCACACCCGATCTACATCGAGCGGTCGCACGGCGCCCGCATGACCGACGTCGACGGCAACGACTACATCGATCTGACGATGGGCTACGGACCCCACGTCCTCGGCCACGCACCGGCGAGCGTCGTGGCGGCCATCAAGGAGCAGGCCGACAAGGGACTGCACTTCGGGCTCCACAACCCGTACCAGACCCGGCTGGCCGAGCTGATCGTCGAGTCGTCACCGAGCGTCGACGAGGTGTTGTTCACGAACTCCGGCACCGAGGCGACGATGAATGCAATCCGGGCGGCTCGCGCCGTCACCGGTCGCGACGGCATCGCGCTGTTCGACGGCAACTACCACGGGATCCACGACACAGTGCTCGTGTCCGCCAACCTCAAGAGTCCGCGCGAGCGTCCGACCAACCATCCCAAGAGTGCGGGAATCCCCAAGGCGACGCTCGACCACGTGCTGATGCTGCCTTATCGCAGTCCGGCGGCTTTCGATCTGATCCGTGAGCACAAGGACGACCTCGCGGTCGTCGTGCTCGAGCCTGTCCAGAGCTCCAACCCGCGCCTCGACATGCGCGACTGGATGCACGAGCTGCGCGCGGTATGCGAGGAGTGTGGCGTGCTGTTCCTGCTCGACGAAGTCATCACGGGTTTTCG
>JANQPS010000627.1 GCA_028285365.1 Thermoanaerobaculia bacterium
TGCGTGTGCGGTTTCCGTCATCCCCCACGCCAGCACCGTCGCCCCACCCGCAGCCAGCAATCCGAGTTTTCGAATCGGGTTCATCGCCATGGTTCCTCCCAAACTCTCGGCCCCCAACTGGCCGAGGCGGCGTTCTTCTACTCAGCCCGCGGCGCGGTGGGAACCCCGGAGGATCGAACGTGAGCAATCATTCGAGAGGGGTCGCGGGGAACACGCAGCGGTCGGGAATGCCGAAGCGCCTACCCGTCGGTAGGAGTGTGCCGCTGCGCCCGGAGCGGCTGCCCGGCCGATCTCAGGCCCGAAGGCTCGGCCACCAAACGCAACGAGCGAATGGCGCGGACCGGAGCGCCATCGGAGAAACGGACCCAAACCAGCGCCACCAGCCCAGCGACGATCGCAATGTCGGCGACGTTCAGGCTGGTACGACCGAGCGCACCATCGCTGAACGCGAGCACGATGAAGTCGCCGACGGCGCCGTGGACGATTCGATCCAGCGCGTTTCCGAGCACTCCACTCGTGAGGAGTGCCAGGGGGACAATCTCTTCGGTTGCTGACGTCCGGCGGACAATCCAAACCACGTAGGCGGCGAAGCCCAGCGCGAGAACGGTGAAGGCGACGCGCTGGAACTCCAGAGGCGACGAGCTCAAGAGCCCGAAGGGTCCCGACGGGTTGTCGAGCCAGTAGAGGTGAACGACGTCGGGCCACAAGGCGACGCTCTGGTACGGGGGCACTCCTTCCAGCTTCGCGCGGGCGACAACCTTGGTGATCTGATCGATGGCGAGCCACGCTCCGGCGACCCAGGCAAACCGCCGGAACAGCCCGGAGTCTGGCTCGGTCACAACTCGACCTCCCCAGCGATCGCGGTGGCTTCGACAGCGAAGGTGATCTTCTCCACGATCGGATCTCGCCCATCGAGCGCGTTGACCTGCCACGTGTGAGGCCAGCACTCGAAGAAATGCCAGGCCCGGAGCTCGTCGCCGGAGGGCAAGAGCGATCGCACCGTGATCTGCTTGCGGATGTGCTGCCCCTTCTGCGTCGCGACCCACCAGTCCTGCAGGTCCTGCGTCACGATGTAGCCCTTGTTGAGCGTGAGATCCGATACGAAAGGTCGACCTGGGCGCTTGCGGAGGAAGTAGTCGTCTCCGTCTTGGAACTCGATGACGCCGACCCCTGCCGCGAAGTCATCGACGGATCTGAAGTAGCCCGCCTGGACACCGTCGATCTCGACGACGAAGTTGTAGGCGATTACGTGGTCGAGATCCCCGCGTCGCCCCGAGGCCGTCAGCAGCACCCCTCCAACCAGCAGTACAGCCAACGAGCCAACCTTCTTCGATGCCATCCAAGCCTCCTCGAAACCGTTCGAGCGCCGTGAGCGCGCAGGTCCAGGGGGATGGACAACGCTCCGACAGGATGTGAGCGACCAAAACGGCGGCGAATGGCGCAGAAGATGCTTGGATCCATAGACCGTTGGCGCCTGCGAAAACCTACCCACGCATCTACCGGACCACCCGCCGGATTCCGCGGGGCCGAGTTGCGACCTATGGACAGATTGCCGAGCTCTCCGGTCTCGCGGGGCACGCTCGCCAAGTCGGATACGCCATGCATGCCCTGGACTCGGAAACCAACGTTCCCTGGCACCGCGTCATCAACGCCCAGGGGCGTGTGAGCCTGGGCGACCTGGCGGGTCGCGCGCAGCGAGCTCTGCTCGAAAACGAGGGGGTCGTCTTCGATGGAAGCGGGAAGGTCGACTTGGCGAGGTTTCGCTGGCGCCCGAGGAGTCGCTGAGCGGTGATTCGATTCGTCCTTCCGGTTCTACTGCTCCTCGCCGTGATCTACGGGCCTCAGGTCTGGGCACGGCACACCCTGTCGGCGCACGGTCGGAGGCGGCGCAGCCTGCGCCAGAGTGGCGCCGAGTTCGCGCGTGAGCTCCTCGACGAGCACGGCATGAGCCACGTCGGCGTCGAAACGATCGAAAAGGGAGATCACTACGATCCGGAAGCGAAGGTCGTGAGGCTCGCTGCCGAGGAGTACGATCCGAAATCCCTCACGGCGCTGGTGGTCGCAGCACACGAGGTCGGCCACTCGATTCAGGACGAGCGTGGGTACCGACCGTTGCGAATGCGGACCCGCTTGGTGCGCGTCGCTCGCCACGTCGAGCGGGTGGGCCCGATCGTCCTGATGCTGCTGCCGATCGTCGGCGCGCTGACCCGCGCGCCGAGCGTCGCGATCCCGATGCTGATCGCCGGCGTTGCGATGCTGGGAACGCCTCTGCTCGTCCATCTCGTCACTCTGCCGGTCGAGCTCGACGCGAGCTTCAAGCGGGCCCTGCCTCTGCTGGCAGAGGGCCGGATCCCGAAGGGGGACTTGCCGGCCGCCCGGCGAATTCTCACGGCCTGCGCGCTGACCTACGTCGCCGGCGCACTGGCCAGCCTGCTGAACTTCTGGCGTTGGCTCGCTATCCTCCGGCGCTGGGCGCGGGGAAGCAGCTCACGACGGAAAGCT
>JANQPS010001209.1 GCA_028285365.1 Thermoanaerobaculia bacterium
TCCCAGGACTTCTGATCGACGAGATCGTGCTACGTGGCATCTGGATCACTCCGGATGGACCCGTGGCTCAGGTCGACGCTCCTGACACCCCAGTCAGCTACTTGATTCGACCGGGCGACAAGCTGTTCGATGGCGATGTCGTTCGGATCAGCTATTCGCGTGAGACCGGTGGAGAAATCGTCTACACCCAGGTCGTCAACGATCCGACGGCACCCAAGCCGTTTCGTGAGGTGGTGAGGAGGCTCGAACCGTAGCCGCGCTTTTGCGGATCTACGGAGGAGGCTGGAGTCCTATGCAAGATAAGTTCGCTCGACCGTTTGTCAAACGTCAGGGAGTCGCCCGTGCGGGGCTTGCGACCACCGCTGCGAGGCTTGTGCCACTCACACTCGCAACCGTCATGCTTCTTGTGGCGGGAGCTGCGGTCGCCGCAACGGCGCCCGTCGAGATCTCGAGCATGGAAGTGCGCGATCTCGCTCCCGGTGCCGAGCTGCGCGTCGAGGCCGACGGTCCTCTGGTGTGGACGCAGTATCGAGACGACACGGGGAATCTCGTCGTCGAGCTCCCCAACACCGTGGTTCGCCAGGGTGTCGATGATCTTTCCGACCCGATTGGACTGCTCGAATCGGTCAACGTCGAGTCCCAGGTCGATGGTGAACGGCCGCTGACGCGTCTGGTCATCCAGACCATCGGCGACACCGAGCATTCCCTGTTCGTCGACGATCAACTGCTGACTCTTCAGTTCCAGCAGGTCTTGGGTTCTGTCGTGGCCGGTGCCGACGCGCCGGCGCCGCAGCTGGCCCCGGAGCCGTTCTACGAGAACGATGGTCAGCCCGAGCCAATCGCCGAAGTGGCTGCGGCGGCTCCCTTCGAGACCGCCCCGCTCGAGACCGAGAGCTCCAGCCCCCGGCTCGAGCCGATTCCAGTTTCTACGAGCGAGAGCTCGTCCGTCGGGACGACGATCGAGCCTGCCGCACTCGAGCCCATGGGACAGACGCCCGCTGGCACAGCTGACAACCCGACGCGAGGACCAGCTCCCGACGGTGTCGTGGCGACCCAGCTCGTGCGGGTCGAGGTGCTCGAGATCGATGGTGAGACCGCTCTCAAGATCGTGGGCGACGGCCAGTTTGCCTACTCGTTGTTCCAACTCGAGGATCCGTCCCGTTTCGTGATCGATCTCGAGGGTGTCGTCAATACGACGGAGAGCTCGAGCCTGACCGTCGACTCTCGCTGGGTACGCCAGGTTCGGATGGCTCAGTTCAGTCCGTTCCCGGAGCCGGTCTCCCGAGTCGTTCTCGATCTGAGTGGGGGAGAGAATCCCACGGTCGAGCCCGCGGCTGACGGTCTGTTGGTGCGCATCGGCGCGGGTGCCATGGCGAGCGCGCAGGTCGCTCAGGCGCCCGTGGATTCGGCCGCTCCGGCCGACGAGGCCGAGACCGTCCTCGAGCCGATCACCGACGACTCCTCGGCCGCCGAAGAGATGACCACTGAGGTCGCTGGCTTCGACGAGCCGGAGCAGGAGACGGAACCGATGGAAACCGGCGCCCCCGGTGAGATTCCCATCGAGCAGGCGACCCGCATCGGAGCGCCGCCCCAGGCTCCTCCGACCGCAACGCCTTCGGCAGAACCGGTTTCCGTGGCCTCGGTTCCGATCGAGTCCGTAGAGTCTGAGCCGCTGCGAATTCAGACGGCCAGTCAGGAACGCCCGTCTCAGCAGATCGAGTCGGCGAGCGACGTGTCTCTCTTCGAGGCGCAGCAGGTCGTCATCGACTCCAGTCAGCAGCAGTCGGAGATTCCGGCAGCTACCTTCGGCGTTCAGGCCCTCGATCCGACCAATGCCTGGATGGGCGAGCCCATCAGCATGAGCTTGAAGGACGCCGACGTCACCGAGGTGCTGCGTACGATCGCCCGGTTGAGCGGCCTCAATCTGGTCATCCAGCCCGGAGTTCAGGGACCGGTCACGGTCGAGCTCGACGCGGTGCCGTGGGATCAGGCCCTGGACCAGATCCTCAAGGTCAATGGTCTCGGTATGCAGCTCGAAGGTACGGTTCTTCGAATCGCGCCGATCAACCAGCTGCAGCAGGAAGCTGTCGCCCAACAGGCGCTCGATCGCGCAAGGGCGCTTTCGGTCCCGCTCAAGACCGTTCTCAAGCGAGTCAGCTACGCCAACGCCAACGAGATCGCGCGAATCCTGACGCGTGGACTGCGCTCCGGGGGAGGCTCTGGTGGCGGCGGCGTGTCCGGCTTCGGCTTCTTCGACGATTCCGGAATCCTCTCGCAGCGTGGCTCGGTGGCTGTCGATCAGCGCACCAACACACTGATCATCCAGGAGCTCCCGGACTACCTCGATACGGTCATCCAGGTCATCGAGAACCTCGACGTGCCGACTAAGCAGGTGATGATCGAGGGTCGGATCATCGAGACGACGCGAAACTTCAGCCGCTCTCTCGGTGTCAACTGGAGCTTCGACGGCATCGCCAGTGCTGCTACCGGCAACACCACCGGTCTCGAGTTCCCCAACAACATCGACGCAAACGGGGGAGTCACCCTGCTGCGAGGCGGCCAGAATGGTTTCCTCAACGTCGGGCTCGGGAACATACTCAACACCTTCCAGCTGGACATGGCGCTGACCGCGGCCGAGAGTGAGGGCCTCGTCAACGTGATCTCGGCACCGAAGGTCGCGACACTCGACAACGAGCAGGCCGAGATCCAGACGGGACTTCAGATCCCGATCCAGACGGTCGCCAACAACACGGTCAGCGTCCAGTTCGTCAATGCGACGTTGCGCCTCCGCGTCACGCCGCAGGTGACCGCCGAAGGCACCATCGTGATGGACATCGAGATCCAGAAGCGTGAGCCGCAGCTGGCATTTGCGGTCATCGGTGCTACCAACGCGCCCATCGCGACCCGCGAAGCACGGACCACGGTGATCGTCCGCGACGGCGGCACTGCAGTCATCGGCGGCATCTACGAAGTCAGTAGCAACGACGGCTCGGACCGCGTCCCGGGACTGGCCAACATCCCGATTCTTGGTCACCTCTTCAAGAACCGGGCTCGCGAGAACCAAAACGAAGAACTCCTCATCTTCATCACCCCGAGAGTCATCCAGCTCTGAGCTGGGGGGAAACAGATCCATGCGCAAGACCCTTCTCGTACTGCTAGCCCTTAGCCTGGTCGTTGCCGGGTGCGAATCTCGTACCGATCGCACGGACAGTGGTGGTGTGCTGCTTTCCGTGACGGATTTCGACGGTCTACCCGTTCAAGCCTCGGTCAACGCCACGATCACGGGATCGAATGGCTTGATCACGATCGACGAGATCGTGATCCAGAACGTGCCTGTTGATCCGAACGGAGTGGTTTCGGATCTGATGAACGTCGAGATGGACTCGTACGAGATCACGTTCACTCGCGCGGACACCGGCACTCGTGTGCCGCCAGCGTTCATCCGCGACATCTTCGGAGTCGCCCCCGCGGGCGGGACCGAGACCTACAACAACCTTCCGATCACTTCGCTCGAGCAGCTCACCACTGAGCCGCTCTCTGATCTGCAGTTCCAGAACGGCGGTTTCGATCGCGAGACCAATTCCGACACGATCTTGCTCAACTTTCGCCTGAGATTCTTCGGCCGAACCCTGAGCGGTGACGAAGTCGAGACCGCCCCCATCGGCTTTACGATCGAGTTCGTGCCCTAGGAGGGATCGCCCAAATGCGCATAGTCAACAAACCGTCCGTGGTGACGTTGGTTCTGATGGGCGCAGCTCTCATGCTGGCAGCCTGTTCCGCCGACTCCCCAACGGAGCCTCAGCAGAACCCTCAACCGCCGGGTACGACTCCGAGTACCTCGTGGTCGATCTCGGTGACCGCGTCGCCGGCGAGCCTCGTCAGCGGAGGGACCGATCCCTCGACGATCACCGTCAGCGTCCGGCGTGCCGACAACGGTCAACCTCCGCCCGACAACACGACGGCGAGCATCACGACCAGCTTCGGCGAGTTCAACTCCATCGGCAGCGCTCAGACGAGTGGTGCGGTCAATCTGGTCGGCGGCAACGCCCAACTGCTCCTGTTTCCTGGGGAGTTTGCGGGTAACGCACAGGTCCGCGTCCAGTTGGAGAACAGTGTCGGAACGGCGAACGTTCAGATCATCGATCGCGGTACGTTCTTCGTGTCTTCCGTCTCGCCGGCAAGCGGCGGTATCGAGGGTGGCACGACAATCACCGTCGAGGGCCAGGGCTTCTTTGGTCCGGCTCAGCTCATCTTCCGGAGTCAGGGGACGACCGGTAGCACGATCGGTGACGTCTTCGCCGACGTCGTCAGCGTGTCACCGACTCAGATTCGAGCTCGTACCCGCTCGATACCCGAGAACCTGATCTTCAGCGACGAGCTCTTCGATCTGGAAGTGACCGTCGGGGCCAATACGGGCGAGCAACAGACCCAGCTCCTCGTAGGCGCGTTCACGTACATCATCGACACCGGCCGTCAGCCCGCGCTGTTCTCGGTGACTCCGGCCTCCGGTCCCAATGAAGGCGGTACGAGGGTGACGCTCACTGGCGAGAACTTCGAATCACCGGTTCAGGTTCTCTTCGGTCAGGGCGACACGACCAACTTCTCTGGAATCGAAGCTACGGTCGAATCGGTCAGTCCGTCGCAGATCGTGGCGATCACGCCGACCGCCACTGGCTTCGGCCAGGATCTGCGTGACCAGGATGTCGACATCCTCGTTCGCAACCTCAGCTCCGGCCGGGCTGCCGTCTTCAATACGGCATTCCGATACGGCGTCGGGATCCTCGTGACCTCGATCTCGCCGTCGGAGGGTCCGGCAGATGGTGGCCAGCTGGTCACGGTCTTTGGCCAGGGCTTCGACGAACCGGTCGCGGTCGAAATGGCAGGCGTCGGACAGCAGATCGTCTCGGTGACCGGCACGGAGATCATCGTGCGCACGGTTGGTGTCGAGACGGATGACTGTCAGGACGTCAGCGGCCCGACGATCGTGACGAACATCGAGACCGGTGCCACTGGAACGGGTCCGATCTACCAGTACGACGTCAACGAGCTCGCACCGTTCATCACGGGCGTGAGCCCGACGACGCTGTCGGCTGCTGGTGGCGAGTCCGTCACCATCACGGGTGGCAACTTCACCCAGCCGCTGCAGGTCACGGTCGATGGCAACCTGGTGAACGTCACCTCGGTGACGACCGGATCGATCGTCTTCACGAGTCCGTTCATCGATCAGAACGACCTCGACGTCGAGGACTGCGACGACAACAACGACGGCACTCTCGGTGAGCGCTTCGTCGCCACGGCACTCGAGCAGGAGGTCGACGTGATCCTCCTGGGCTCCGGCTGCCAGATCGACGGCGCACCCACTGTCAGCTTCGTCTACCAGCCCACGGATACGACTTGCCGCAACGACGTTGGCCCACCGGATGAGATCGCTGATCCGAACGCCAACTTCAGCGCGGTGATCAACGGATTCGTGGTCGACTTCGTCAACACGTCCACCGACGCCGTGGCGTACCTCTGGGACTTCGGCGACGGCAGCCCGACGAGCACGGAATTCAGCCCGACTCACGACTACACGGCGGCTGGCGCCGGTACGTACACGGTCAGGCTGACGGCCCGCAACTCGGTTGGTGTCGAGGATGTGTCCGTACAGACCGTGACGGTGCCTGGACCCTAGTTCCAGGACGACACGGATCCTCCACTGAGTGGAGGAAGGACGAGGGCCGGTCCATGTGACCGGCCCTTTCCGCTTCTGCTAGAAGTCTTACCCTGTGGGAGCCGCAGCACTGCGACACTGCGGCGCTTCACGGACAGGCACTCGCTAGCCCATCATGGTCCGTACCCGTGGGCCGGTTCTTCGATTGCCGTTTCGATTACTTCTCCGGACACTAGACGACGGACGCTTCCCCTCCGTAGACTCCCCTGTAATGCGATCCGAAACGCCACGCCCTCGCGCTCTCCCCTTGCTCCTGTTGGCCTTGGTGACCCTAGTCATCGGCGCCTGTGACTCGTCGGACCCGGTGGCACCACCAGGGACCGTCCTGTCGATCTCTGCGACTCCGACTCGAATCGCGGCCGACAGCAGCTCGAGAATCCGCGTCGTGGCTCAGAAGCCCAACGGCACTCCCGTCAATCCAGGGACCTTGATTCGTTTCTCGACGACGGTGGGAGACATCGCGCCCACCGTTGGGACTGACGACAACGGCGAGGTGATCAACCTCCTGCTCGGCAACGGTGAGTTCGGCACGGCCACCGTTACTGCGACGGCTGGAACGAGCGAAAGCGTGAGCATCGACGTTCAAGTGGGGCTGTCGGCTGGTTCGATCACACTGCAGGCGGATCCGTCCAGCGTTCCCGAGACCGGGGGCACGGTCGATCTGCTTGCCATCGTCCGTGACGATCAGGGTCAACCGCTCAGCAACGCGCAGGTCAATTTCAAGACTGATACCGGAAGTCTCGAGTCGGGCGGATCGCTTCTCTCGACCGCAGAGGACGGGAGCGCGCGCGACTCATTGAGAGTCACTGAGGGTGACCTCAACGTCGTCCAGGGTGACACCTTCCAGGTCTCGGTCGAGGTCGGTGGTGGTGGTGGCAATCTCATCTCGACGAGTGAGAGCGTCACGATTCAGCGTCGACCGGTCGCGGACTTCACCTTTGCGACCTCCAACCTGACCGTCGTGTTCACCGACACCAGTACAGGTGACCCGCGAACCTGGCGCTGGGACTTCGGCGACGAGAACACGAGCCAGCTCCAGAACCCGAGTCACACCTACTCGGAACCTGGCACCTATGTCGTCACCCTCACTGCGATCAACTCACAGGGTGAGGACACGATCAGCAAGGTGCTCTCGGTATCCGGGCAGTAGTCAGAGTTTGGCCGCTGTGAGGGACCGGTTGCTTTCCGGTCGCCGGAACGCTAGCGTGAAGGGGTGAAGTTGCGGTTGTTCGTCCTTGCGTTGGCCTGCCTGCTGTTCGTTGCGCCTCTCAGCGCAGCGGTCTGTGACATCTGTGCGTCACAGGACCTCTGCAGCGAAGACGTGGCGGCTTCTACACCGGTAGAGGCTGCGGCTGAGGCGACTGGGGCCAGCTGCCACGACGTCGAGCCATCGTCTAGGGAGACGGTCTCTTCTCGAGCGACGGTCTTCAGCCTGAGCACGATGGAATGCTCGACGATCGCGTCCTCTTCAGAGACGCGAGTCGTCCTGGCCAAGCCCGATCTCGTCAGCTTCGAGGCACCTGATGGCGAGTACCAGCAGCTTCGGCGCTCGGCGGCCAAGACTCGCCTCTTCGTGCGCGGATCAGGCTCCGCCACCCGCAGTCGGCCGCTCTATCAGCTACACCGCTCGCTGTTGATCTGAAACCTCCTTCGTCCGCAGTGGCGTCTTCCGCGTGCCTTCGGTGATCGAAGCGCCCGCGCTGGCGCTTCGTTTGCCCAGTGACGAAAGGAAGTTTCATGCTTCGCAGAACAGGCTTGCGCCTGGCGCTGTGCCAGGCCCTCGTACTGTGTGTCCCCAAGACGGGGCACGCAATCGAGGAGCAACCAAAGGCTCAGGCGTCGCCATCAGCGACGGAAGATCTGAGCCAACCTTCGACGACCCGATCCGCTGACGCCCTTCTGAGCTCCCTGAACCCCCAGGGGGTGGTGTCGCTCGTGACCGAAGTCCTCGAGCGGAACCCGGCGATTGCCCGTGCCGAACGGCTGGCACTGGCAGCTGAGGCCCGCGTGCCACAGGTGGGTGCTCTCCCCGACCCCGTGGCGGCACTCTCGCTCTTCGTGCTCCCGGCGGAGACCCGAACAGGCCCTCAGCTCTTCAGCGCTTCGCTGCAACAGGAGCTTCCGTGGTTCGGAAAGCTGGCGGCGCAGGAGCGCTCGGCAGTCTTGTCGGCCGCGGCCGCACGAGCAGACGTCGAAGCCCTGCGTCTCGAGAAGCTGACGGAAACTCGTCGACTGGTCGTCGAGCTCAGCTTCTTGCAGGCGTACGAGGCGGTGGTCGAGGCCGAACGACGCGCCCTGGTGCGCTACGAAACCGCCGCGCAAGCTCGCTACGCGGCGGGTACGGGACTTCAACAGGGAATCGTCCGGATCCAGGCGCAGATCACGCGCAGCAATACGAGGCTGCTCGAGATCGCCGAGCGTCGTTCGGCACTCACCGCCGAGCTCAATCGCCTTCGGGACCGTCCGTCCGCGACCCTCGTTGCACATCAGGAGTTGAGCGAGCTGGACGAGCCGATCTTCGATACCGAGGCCCTACTGAGGGTCGCTCATTCGTCGCGGCCCGAAATCGGGGCGGCCACCGCTCGCATCGCCTCAGCGTCGGAGCTCGTGAACGTAGCGCGCCTCGGGTTTCGCCCGGACGTGACGGTTGGCGCCTCCTATACGGCCGTCGGGAGTCGCGACGATGTCGCCGCACGATTCGATCCGCCGGAGGATGAGAGCGACGACATCTTCACGCTCACCGGCTCCCTGAAGCTGCCAGTGAGACGAGGGAAGCTCGAAGCCGCGGTGGAGGAAGCCACGGCTCATCGTTGGGCTGCCGAGGAGAACAAGCGAGCAATCCTCGCCCAGATCGCAAGCGAGATCGGCGATCTCACCACGCGGATGCCTCTGCTGTGGGAGCACCTTTCACTTCTCGATCGGGTCTTGCTACGCCAGGCGCGAGAGGCTCTTCGATCAGCCGAGACTGCATACAGCACCGGACGACTGAACGCGGTCGATCTCCTGGATGCGGAGGTCGTCTTGCTGGAGGTGGAGATCGCAGCCGCCCGAACCCGAGCTGATCTGGCGGTCGCGCACGCTCAGCTAGAGCGTTCCGTGGGGCGACCAGTCGACCGATGGAGGACCAAACGGTGAGTGAAACGAGAAACACCTCTGTCCAGAGCGAAACGAAGGCAGCCCGACCCTGGTCGCTTGCAACGTTGGCGGTTGCCGTAGTCCTCGGGGTCGTCCTCGGCGTGCTCATGGCGCAGCTGCTACCCGAACTCTTCGAAGGCTCAGGACCACAGACGTCAGCATCAGTCACCGACGAGGCCACGGACGAGCTCTGGACCTGCAGCATGCACCCCCATGTCCTGGAACATGGACCCGGTCGGTGTCCAATCTGCGGAATGGACCTGACACCCGTCAAGAAGGCGACGCCCGATCCGCTTCGTCTTCCCAGCACCGACCGGGAGATCGCCTACTACAGGAGCGCGATGGAGCCCGAAGTCACGTCTCCCATTCCGGCCAAAGACGCCATGGGGATGGACTATGTCCCGGTCTACGCCGAAGAACTTGAGTCCGGTGCGGGCCTAAGTCCCTTGGTGGAGATCGATCCCCTCGTGGTCCAGAACATGAACGTTCGAACGGAGCGGGTAGCGCGACGGGATCTGACCCGACCCATCAGAACCGTGGGCTATCTCGAGTTCGATCAGCAACGAATGGTCACCGTGACCACCAAGTACTCCGGCTGGATCGAGAAGGTCAACGTCAACTACGTGGGCGAGAAGGTCCGTCGCGGGCAGCCGCTTTTCGAGATCTACTCCCCGGAGCTCGTGCAGACCGAGCAGGAGCTTCTTTCGGCTTTGGACTTCGCGCGCGAGATGGACGATGCTCCCGAGGACGATCGGCAGCGAGCATGGTCCATGGTGGAGTCGACACGGACCCGTCTCGGCTACTGGGACGTGAGTGCCGAGCGGATCGCTCAGCTCGAGGAGACCGGTGAGGTGTTTCGCACCTTGGAGGTGGTAGCGCCGTCGAACGGGCTCGTGATGAAGCGGTTGGCGGGCCTCGAAGGCATGGCGGTTCAGCCTGGAATGGAGCTCTTCCATATCGCCGACATGTCGAGCCTTTGGCTCTCCGTCGAGATCTTCGAAGACCATTTGGCCTCAGTCAGAGAAGGAACTCGGGCCGAGATCTCACTCTCTTACTACCCCGGAGAGACGTTCAGTGGGCGGGTGAGGTTCTTGGAACCGGAGTTGTCTGAAGAGACCCGCACGATGCGCGCGAAGATCGAGGTACCGAACCGAGATGGCCGCATGCGCAAGGGCATGTACGCCACGGTCGAGTTGCAGCCCATCGAGGTTCGCAATGCCCTGACCGTGCCCCTCGAAGCGATCCTGCGCACAGGTCAGCGCAACGTCGTCGTCGAAGCCCTTGGCAGTGGCCGTTTTCAGCCGCGCAATGTGATCCTGGGGCATGAAGCCGAGGGATTTGCCGAGGTCAAGGCCGGTCTCTCGGAACAGGCCGAAGTGGTCACCTCCGCCCAGTTCCTACTCGATTCCGAATCGACCTTGCGTGAGGCCATCCAGAAGATGGCCACGCGCCCGTCGAGTCGACAACGTGAGTTCTCTTCCGAACCGTCCGTGGACCCGGTCCGCGACAGCGGCAGGCGCTGAGAACCTCGCCTGGATTTTCGGATGCTCAGCCGCATCATCGAGTGGTCGCTCGAGAACCAACTGGTGGTCGTCGCCGCTGTTGCGCTCGCCGTACTCGGCGGCCTCTGGTCGCTACGCGAAACCCGAGTGGATGCCATTCCAGACCTCTCCGACGTTCAGGTCATCCTCCACACCGAAGTTCCCGGCCAGGCACCGCAGGTCGTCGAGGACCAGGTCACCTATCCGATCACGACCAAGATGCTGGCAGTGCCTCACGCGAGGACCGTGCGGGGCTACTCCTTCTTCGGGACGTCGTTCGTTTACGTGATCTTCGAGGAGGGGACCGATATCTATTGGGCGAGGTCGCGCGTTCTCGAGTCGCTGGCCGGGCTGGCTGACCGGCTACCCCCTGGCGTTACACCCCAGCTTGGTCCTGATGCAACGGGCGTCGGCTGGGCGTTCATGTACGTCATGAATTCCCCTGAGCGCTCTCTGGCAGAGCTGCGCAGCTATCAGGACTGGTATCTGCGCTTTGGACTGTCGTCGGTCCAGGGTGTCTCCGAAGTGGCATCGATCGGCGGGTTCGTCAGGCAGTACCAGGTAGAGGTGGACCCGATACGCCTCAGGGCGTACGGAATCAGTCTCGGCACGGTCAAGCAGGCGATCGCAGAGTCCAACATCGACGTCGGTGGTCGACTCGTGGAACTTGCAGAGCGTGAGCTGATGGTGCGTGGGCGCGGCTACGTCCGGGAGCTCGGTGATCTCGAGACCGTCGTACTCGACACGGGCCCGGGCGGAGTCCCGGTGCTACTGCGGGACGTCGCGCAGATCGCAATTGGTCCGGAAATCCGAAGAGGGTTGGCGGACTGGAACGGTGAGGGCGAGACCGTTGGTGGAATTGTGGTCGTCCGGGCCGGCGCCGATACCCGCCGCACGATCGACAGGGTCAAGGCCCGGCTCGACGAGTTGCGCGAGGGTCTTCCTGGCGACATCGAGATCCAGGTTGCCTACGACCGCAGCCGACTGATCGATGGTTCGATCGAAACCTTGACCGACACATTGCTCGAGGAGCTTCTCGTCGTCTCGCTGGTGTGTGTCGTGTTTCTCTTTCACTTTCGATCTGCCCTGGTGGCGGTCGTCTCGGTTCCGCTATCGATCCTGCTGGCGCTTTTTGTCATGAAGATGCAAGGACTGGGCGCCAACATCATGTCTCTCGGTGGCATTGCGATCTCCATCGGAGTGCTCGTCGACGGTGCGATCGTCATGGTGGAGAACGCTCACAAGCACTACGAGAAGTGGCGTCATGAGCGAAGTCACTTCGAGATCATCTTGCGCTCGTCTCTGGAGGTCGGCCCGACTCTCTTCTTTACGCTGCTCGTCATCACCGTGTCCTTCTTGCCGGTGTTCACCCTGCAGGCGCAGGAGGGACGACTGTTCAGGCCGCTTGCCTTCTCCAAGACGTACGCCATGGGCATCGCGTCGATCCTGGCGGTGACTGTCGTACCAGTGCTCATGCTGTGGTTCGTCCGGGGACGCATTCGGAGCGAAGAGTCCCATCCGATCTCGCGGGTTCTCGTGGCTGTCTACACGCCAGTCCTCAACGTGGCGCTGCGCTGGCGATTTGTGGTCATTGTCGTCATGGTCCTGGTCTTGGTGGCGACCCTCTTCCCCTTGCAGCAGATCGGATCGGAGTTCATGCCGCCGCTCTGGGAGGGGGATCTGCTCTACATGCCCACGACCTTCCCAGGGTTGTCGATCACCAAAGCCCGCGAGATCTTGCAGCAGACCAACAAGATCATCCGAACGTTTCCGGAAGTGGAGTCGGTCTTCGGCAAGGTTGGCCGCGCGGATACCGCTACCGATCCAGCGCCCCTGTCCATGATCGAGACCACCATCGCGCTCAAGGACCCCGCTGAATGGCGGCCGGGTCTCACGAAAGAGGATCTCGTTGAAGAGCTGGATCGCGCCATCCAGATTCCGGGGCTCACGAACGCGTGGACGATGCCCATAAAGACTCGCATCGACATGCTCTCCACCGGCATCAAGACGCCGGTCGGAATCAAGATCGGTGGTCCAGACCTGAGGACACTCGAGCGTCTCGCTGAGCAGGTCGAGTCGGTGGTCAAGCCGCTCCCCGGAACAGCATCAGCCTACGCGGAACGGGTCATGGGGGGCAGCTATCTCGACTTCGACATCGACCGGGAGGCGGCTGCCCGTTTTGGCCTCAGGGTGCAGGATATCCAGGATGTGATCCGCTCAGCGGTCGGTGGCGTGAACGTGTCGTGGACGGTCGAGGGACTCGAGCGTTACCCGATCAACCTCCGCTATCCGCGCGAGCTGCGCGACCACCCGAAGGCGCTCGAGGAAGTCCTGGTCGCAACTCCCAGTGGCGGCCAGATCCCGCTTCGACAAGTCGCGAGACTGGAGGTGCGCGAGGGTCCCGCAAGCATCAAGTCTGAAGACGCACGGCCCAACGCCTGGGTCTATGTGGATCTTCGGGGTGTAGACGTCGGTGCCTGGGTCGAGAGAGCCCAGCGCGAGGTCGCGAACCAGATCGAGATCCCTTCGGGCTACACGATCTTCTGGTCTGGACAGTACGAAGCGATGGAGCGCGCCCGAGCTCGACTGGCGATCATCGTGCCGGTCACCCTGCTGCTGATCTTCTTGATTCTGTTGGTCCACACCAAGTCGCTTGCGAAGACGCTGATCGTCGTTTCGGCGATTCCTTTTGCCATGGTCGGCTCGGTCTGGCTGATGGCAATACTCGACTACAACTGGTCCGTAGCCGTGGCCGTCGGATTGATCGCTCTTGCAGGTCTTGCCGCGGAGAGCGGCCTGGTGATGCTGCTCTACCTCGATCTCGCGTACGAGAGCTGGAGAGAACGAGGGCAAATGCGCAACTACTCCGACCTCAGGGCGGCGGTGGACTTCGGCGCGGTGCGTCGCATTCGACCGAAGATGATGACCGTCGCAGCGACGTTCTTCTCGCTGGTACCCATTCTCTGGTCGACCGGTACGGGTTCGGACGTCATGCGTCGGATCGCGGCACCGATGGTTGGTGGCGTACTGACGTCGTTCGTTGCTATCTTGATCGTCTTCCCGGCGATCTACTTCGCGTGGCGGGCCATTTCTCTGGAGCGATCGCCATTGTTCGAGTTCGACTCGTCTTCGCCGGAACGCCAGTAGAGGGCTCGTGACGGCGCGAAGAGTCTCGGCTCCTCGGACTCTGAGGCTCTCCATTTCTCCCCTCATCTGGACTCCCCTCATCGTGAAGCCTCCTCTCTCTGACGACGGACCTCGGTCCGACGGTCGGCCACGGTCAACATTGCGAGCTCCGCTTTCCGTCGCAGGAATGGCGCTCCTGATGTCGATCATGCTGCTTGCGTGCCGTGGGCCATCCTCAGCCCCACCGCCTGGCGAGATGATTCGCTTCGAACCCCCGGCAGGTCCCGGTGCGATGGCTCCCGAACTCTCGCTGACCGCAGCGGGTGCACCGCTGCTCTCGTGGCTCGAGCCCACGGAAGACGGGCACGCGCTCTATCTGTCGCGCCTCACCGACGGGGGATGGAACGCACCCCATGAGGTCGTCACCGGCCCGGCCTTTTTTGCCAACTGGGCAGATCGTCCCCGGGTCGTTGCGACCACCGACGGAACCTACTTCGCCCACTGGCTCGAGAAGCTCGGTGAGGACACCTACGCGTACGGTGTGAGGGTGAGCCGCTCGCGAGACGAAGGCCGATCCTGGAGTTCCCTGGGGCTGCTGCACGATGACGAGACGCCGACCGAGCACGGATTCGTCTCCTACGCTCCAGACTCTGCGGGTGGCCTCCAGACCTTCTGGCTGGACGGCAGAGCGATGTTGGATGGCGGCGCGATGCAGCTGCGCACGACGCGGCTCGATGGCACCGGTCCAGGCGCAAGTACGCTGCTCGACGATCGGGTCTGCGAGTGTTGCCCGACGGATGCAGCGACCACTAGCGACGGCGCGGTTGTGGTCTACCGCGACCGCAGCGACGACGAGATTCGGGACATCTCGATCGTGAGATCCGTTGGCGTCGATTGGAGTGAGCCGAGGCGCATTCACGATGATGGATGGCAGATCGACGGCTGCCCGGTCAACGGTCCGGCCGTAGCGAGTGATGGGAGTCGGGTGGCGGTAGCCTGGTTCACGGCTCCAGAAGGATCTGCACGAGTCCAGGTGGCCTTCTCGAAAGATGGGGGCGCCAGTTTCGCTGAGCCGATCGTCGTGGACAGTACGCGCCCGCTGGGAAGAGTCGACCTTTCGATCGTCGATGACGGGGCCTGGGTCAGCTGGCTGGCCCGCAGGGACGACGAGACCGGAGCCGGCGGTGCCGAGATCCGTTGGGCGCAGGTGAGTCGTCGAGGAGCTCTCGGCCCTGCTCGAGTGATCTCATCGACCTCACCCGGCCGCTCCTCGGGGGTTCCGAGGATGGTTCGGTCCGCCCAACGAGGGGTGTTCGTCTGGGTCCACGACGGCGAGTCGTCGCTGCTCAGAGCCGGTGTCATACCGTCGAAGTGAGGGCGTCAGCGAGACCTTCGAAGAGCCGGCTCAGATCCCTCAACGAGCGACCGGTGAAACTGTAAGCTCCTTAGGATATAGTGTTTAGGTTCTGCGCCATGGCGCCGAGGCATCGCGAAAAGCAACGCCGAAATGAGTCTTTCAGACAATCCAAAGGCGCGACTGGCACAACTCCGGGAGCGCTGGGAAGCCGAGCCTGGATCTCGCATCTTCCTCCAGCTCGCTGAGGAGTACCGCCGTCAGGGGTACGCCGAGGAAGCCGCCTCCGTACTCGAGTCGGGGCTCCAGCATCATCCTTCGTCGATAGCCGGTTTTGTGGCCCTCGGGCGCTGCCAGCTCGAGCTGGGTGACGCCGAGGCGGCTCGGGACGCTCTGGAGGGCGTGGTGAGCCGGGACCCGACGCAGATGGTCGCGTATCGCCATCTCGTAGACGCCTACCTGGCGTTGGGTGATCCCGATCGGGCGCGCAATCGGCTCGAGCTCTATGTTCAGCTCAATCCGATGGACGACGACATCGTTCGCCTTCGGGAGCGGATCGAGGCTGCCGAGTCGGGGCCGGCGCCATCGCCAGCGGAGCCAGAAGAGCTCGATGCGGACGCGAGCGAGCCGGAAGCTCCCGCGGAGCCGGTGGTGCAGGAGGCACCGGTTGTGGATCCTGCCACCTCCGTACCCGGTGAGGCTTCGGCCAGCCCGTTCGACTCGCTGGCCGTTGCGCCACCGCAGCCGACGGCCGAAAGCCACGAGGCCGACAAGCCAGATTGGGCCCGGCTTCTGGACAACTCGGCTCCGAGCTCGACCGAAGACAGTTCCTCGGAATCGACGCAAGGAGAATCCTCTTCGGACGCTACCGAGCCGACCTCAGCCGAGCCTATTGCCGAGGTCGCCTCACCGGCAGAGGTCCCTGGTCATCCTGAACCGGCGGGGCTCCCGGAAGACTTCGACGAGCTTCCGCAGGATGACGAGTCGGTGCGGACGATCACCGCTCCTCTCTCGAAGTTCGACCTCAACCTGCGGCCGCCTGAGCAGGCAGCATCCGAGTCCGTGCCTTCGGCGCCCCAACCAGTCGAGGCTCCACCTCCGGAGGCCGATGGAGAGGCAGCTTCGCCTGCCTCTACGCCCGCTGACCCTGTCGACGCCCTCGTCGCCGAGTCCGAGGCCGAGGCCGTCGATCAGACGACTGTCGAGGAGTCGCCCCCTGCCGTGTCCGAGACGGTGGCGGAGCCCTCGCACAGTGACAACCTGATGCCAGCACCGAGCGAGAGCAGGAACGGTGGTCCGGACGACAACGTCTTCGTACTCGTTCCGCTGTCCCTGCAGCCGCTTCCGATACTCAGCGAGCTACCGACTCGCGAGCTCCGCGCTGCCGCTCCCAGCATCGATCTGACGAAAACCGTTGTGCCGGTTCCTGAGGATGCGGCGGCGTTGGGTGGCGAGGTCCCGGTGACCGAGAGCCAGCCGGCGGGCGCGACGTCGACCCTGGCGAGCCTGTATCTCGAGCAAGGGCACCCCGACGAAGCTGCAGAGCTGTATCGGGACGTGCTGTCTCGGGAGCCCGACAACAAACTGGCGCTCCGCGGTGTCGAGGCGGCCGAGCAGACAGAGAATCCTGCACGCAACGTGACTGCGGCGGAACTGATCGACTCTGACGAGATTCAGGGTCTCGATACCGACCAGCGACGCAGTGCCGTTCTCAGAGGTTATCTGGCGAGACTCAAGAAGAGCCATGAAGAGTGAGCACCTGGAGGCGGTCGGGTCTCAGATGGACTCGATCTCTGCGCTTCTACTCGTCGGTTCGGATGGTTTGCCGATCCAGGAGTATTCGGCAGACGGTAGCGTAGACCTCGAAGCCCTCGGCGCTGAGATCGTGGCGCTGGCGACGAGCTTTCGAGAGTCTCATCAGGAGCTCTCGGCCGGAGACGTCCGGGGCTGCACGCTGCGCACGGAGTCGCACACCTTGCTGCTCGTGTCGGTGGCTTCAGATGTCTTTCTGCTGGCTGTTGCCGACACCGAGTGTCCCATCGGACAGTTGCGATTCGAGCTTCGTCGAGCCGCACTGGGTGTAGCGACCGCCTTGGACCTCTGAGCGAGATCGTCCTCGCAGTTGGCTGCTGCTTGTCGCGTGCTCCCAAAGCCGCCAGGTTGGCCTCGAGCAGGCTGGAGCCAATGGTAGGCTGACCCCCGAATCAGCTGCCCCCTCGACCAGGCGCACGACTCAGAGATGAGGAGAACGGATTGCTCTCACTCGAACAGATCAAAGACCTGATCGATCACGTCGTCGACCGCGGCGTTGCCGTCGTCGAGGTCGAACGATCGGGTTTCAGGCTGCGCATCGAGGGGCCCAAGGTTGCGCCGGCTGCCGACGTCGCCGCACCGAACCCGACGATCGTGGACTCCGGCGCCGAGCCGGAGGATCCCCGCCCATCGCCTGCCGAGCCTGGAGTGGTCATGGCGACCTCTGAGTCGAACGCCGACTCGACTGTCGCCGAGGCGTCGGGCGAAAGCGATGCCCCCCGTCTCGACGTTCCAGCCGACGCACATCTGCTCGCGTCTCCGATCGTGGGCACCTTCTACGCGGCGCCGAGCCCCGACTCTCCGCCTTTCGTGCAGGTGGGAGAAACCGTTCACAAGGGTCAGGTCGTCTGCATCGTCGAGGCGATGAAGTTGATGAACGAAGTCGAGTGCGACGTCGACGGGGTCGTGGTCGCGACCCTGGTCGACAATGGCCAACCGGTCGAGTTCGGCCAGCCGCTGTTGGCTATTCGTACCGACGACAGCGCCTGATCGCGAACCCTTGATCAACAAGGTTCTCATTGCAAACCGCGGCGAGATCGCGGTTCGGGTAGCCCGCGCATGCAAGCGGCTTGGACTGCGTAGCGTCGCCGTCTACAGCCTCGCCGACAAGTCGAGCGAGCACGTCCGCGTTGCTGACGAGGTCATCTGCATCGGCCCTGCGCCGGCGGCTCAGAGCTACCTGAACTCGGCGGCACTGCTCGAAGCCGCGAAACACTCCGGTGCCGATGGCGTGCACCCGGGATACGGCTTCCTTGCCGAGCGCGCAGACTTCGCCGAGCAGGTCGAGCAGGCAGGACTCGTCTGGATCGGTCCCTCGCCGGAGACGATGCGAACCATGGGAGACAAAGTCGCGGCTCGCCGAACCGCGACGGCTGCCAACGTGCCCGTCCTTCCGGGCAGTCCAGAGGCCGTCGCTGATCCCGTCGAGGGTGAGTCGATCGCGGCCGAGATCGGTTATCCAGTGCTCGTGAAGGCCGCGGCCGGGGGTGGTGGTCGCGGCATGCGGGTGGTCGAGACCCCCGAGCGCTTCAGGGAGAGGTTCGAGACCGCTACCGAGGAGGCTCGCCTGGCCTTTGGTGACGGTCGGCTGTACGTCGAGCGCTACCTGCAACGACCACGGCACGTCGAGATCCAGATTCTTGGCGACGGCAAGGGCCGTACCGTTCATCTCGGTGAGCGGGAGTGCTCGATTCAGCGACGCCATCAGAAGCTGGTCGAAGAGGCTCCGTCAGCGGTCGTAGGAGAGACTCTCCGAGCGGAGATGGGGGCTTGCGCGGTCACACTCGCGGAGTCGGTCGGCTATGCCGGCGCCGGCACGGTCGAGTTCCTACTGGACGAGGACGGCGGCTACTACTTCATGGAGATGAACACACGGATCCAGGTCGAGCACCCGGTCACCGAAATGGTAGTGGGAGTCGACCTCGTTGCAGAGCAGATCGCCGTGGGTGCCGGTGAGCGCCTGGCGATCGACAGTGTCGAGATGCGCGGTCATGCCATCGAGTGTCGGATCAATGCCGAACACCCGGAGACCTTCCGGCCCAGTCCGGGAACCATCAATCACCTCAGGTGGCCGACGGGACCTGGAGTGCGTATCGATACGGCGCTCTACGAGGGCTACGCTTTCCCTCCCTTCTACGACTCTCTGATGGCGAAGCTGATCGTTTGGGGCATTGATCGGCCGCAGGCCATTGCGCGTTTGGAGCGCGCCCTCGATCAGACGAAAATCGAAGGTCTCGACACCACGCTCGACTTTCATCGCCGTCTCGTGGGCACCCGGGCGTTTCGTGAAGCTCGGCTACACACGTCCCTCGTCGACGAGATGCTCAGCGAGCCTGAGACCGATTTCAGAGCCCGCGATCAATCCGAGCCGGCGAACCCTTGAGACTCGCGGCGCCCGCGGTACCGGTCTACGGCATTGCCGACGCCACCGCGCTCGATCGACGAACCGTTCCAGAAGCCGCCGAGGCCATGGCCGAAGCTGGCATCGAATGGATCCAGATCCGCGCGAAGCAGGTCTCGGGTTCCGATTTCGCCGAGATCGTCGAAGAGACACTCCGTCGCCTGGAGTCCTCGAAGGCGCGGGTCTGGATCAACGACCGCGTCGACATCGCGATGTTGTTCCCCGTCTTCGGTGTTCACCTTGGTCAAGACGACTTGCCCCTGGAGGCGGCGAGGCGACTTCTCGGCGAGCGCTACGTGCTTGGCTATTCGACTCACGACCTGGAGCAGGCTCGTCGGGCGGAAGCCTCGGAAGACTGCGACCTCGTGGCGTGCGGACCGGTGTTCGCGACCAGTTCGAAAGACCGCCCAGACCCGACCGTCGGTCTTGGATTCCTCGAGCACGTTCGAGAGGAAGTCAGTCGCCCGCTGGTGGCGATTGGTGGAATCGACGGAAGCAACATCGAGTCCGTTCTCGACACGGGGGTCGACGCGGTCGCGATGATCGGAGCGCTCTGTTGCGGGGACGTCGCGCTCAACTCGAGGGAGATGGTGCGGCTGGCTGGCCAGCGATGAGGCCCGGCCGACCTCTTGTGGCTTTAGCTGCGCGACATTGGGACATGTACGAGGGTAGGTCGGTCTAGGCGAGGGGCGCAGACACCAGATAGGCTAGCCTTTTAGGAGCCTGGAGCTTCCGTTGAGGAAAGCATGAGTTCATTGACCGTAGTGACGATGGTAGCGATCTGCTCGGTGGTCTGGGGGGGCCTCTTGACTCTCCTCGTCGTGGCACTGCGCAAGGAAGGCGCACGCGACGAGTCGTAGCTCGTTCTTCGCCGCGGCGTGAAGCGCTCGGCGAATCCGCGTGACGGTGAATGAGGATTTATCTCGTAGGTTTCATGGGGGCGGGCAAGAGTACGATCGGCAGTGCGTTGGCAGCGCGGCTGCGCTGGGAGTTCATCGATCTCGACAAGGAGATCGAGCGACGAGAGCACCGGTCGATCCCAGAGATATTCGAGACCTGTGGCGAACGGGCTTTCCGATCGTTGGAGACGAAGGTCCTTGGTGAGACGTGTCGTCTGGTGCGTACCGTCTTTGCCACTGGCGGTGGAACTTTCACCAATCCGCGCAACGTCGAGCTGATCAAGAAGTCTGGAGTGAGTGTGTTTCTCGATGTTCCGTCGACGGTGTTGATCAACCGTATCGAACGTTCACCCCGTCCTCGGCCCCTGTTCAGAGATCCGGTGCAAGCAAAGGCTCTTCTCGACGAAAGGCGGCCCAGCTACGAGTTGGCCGACATCACCCTGCGGGTCCGTGAGGGTTCGGACGTGCACGAGGTGGTCGAAGGCATCGTTGCGAGGCTTCGGGAGGACCCGTGCGTTACCTAGTCGTTTCCGACATGCACGGCAACTGGGACGCGTTCAAGCGAGTCATCAGAAAGGTCCGGCGCAAGCGATTCGATTCGACCCTGGTTCTGGGTGATCTGGTGGGCTACGGTGCGGCCCCGAATCAGGTCATGGACGAGGTGCGCTCGCTGCCCGGAAAGCTGCACATCGTACGCGGGAATCACGACAAGGTAGCGGCCGGAATCGAGTCGGGTGATGACTTCAATGATGTCGCCCTGACTTCGGCGCGCTGGACTGCCGAGCGTCTGACAAAGAGCAACCACGAGGCACTTCGTCAGTTGCCCATCGGGCCAACGGTCGTCGAGACGGGAACAGACGGTCGGGCGATCGTCGCCATTTGCCATGGGTCGCCAGCCGACGAAGACGTTTACCTGTTCAGTGATCGCGAGGCTCTCGAAGCGTTCGACGCCGAGCCGCGGTCCTACGTGACCTTCTTTGGTCACACGCACCTGCCATCGATGTTCGTCCTGCATCAGGCCGGGATACGTGGTGCTCTTCTGAGAGGTGACGGCGAACTTCGCCTTCACCCCCGGATGCGCTACCTGATCAACCCCGGTTCCATAGGTCAGCCGCGAGATCGTGACCCCAAGGCGTCCTACATGATCTTCGACTCTCGCCAGATGACTCTCAAATGGCGTCGGCTGCGCTACCCGGTGGGCCTGGCCCAGAAGCGCATCCACGATGCAGGACTTCCGGCCCCGCTCGCCGATCGGCTCGCAGAAGGTATCTGAGTTCGACTGCACGCTCAGCCGGCCGATCGAAACGGGAGCAGCCTTCGGGGTCGCGAGAAAGGTCAGGAGACCTTTGACTCTGCCTGAGGTCGGCCGGTTCATCAGCCGAGCGCGGGACGATTGGGCGCGCCAGCTCGAGAACCCGCCGCGATTGGTCCAGCGGAGTGGCACGTACCCTGGCTCCGGACGATCACCCCCGGCTGCGACTGGGGCCGCGCAAACTCTGGAGGCGACTAGGGTGGCGCCACTATGGCGGTGGTGTTGCGAGGATCTCTTCAGCGGTCTTGCCGTCGCGCGCCATCCCCAGGAGGTGCTGCAA
>JANQPS010001239.1 GCA_028285365.1 Thermoanaerobaculia bacterium
GGCATACCTATAGTCGAAGCAAGAAGCGTGTCTTGCTCGTAGATCTCGACCCGCAGTTCAATGCATCTCAATACATGATGGACTATCAGGTCTACCGAGATCATACGAAGAACAACGGAACCATCGCGGACATCCTTATTGAGTCTCCATCGCTTGGTCTCAAGAAGAAGCCCAAGAAGGTGCCGGACAAGAAGCGGATCTCGCGGCTTCAGTCTGCAAGTTCCCACTACCTTGATTTCCTGCCCTCGCAGCTGGAGCTTGCGCACGTTGTGAAGAACCCTGCGCAGATGGAGTACAAGCTTGAGAAGCTCCTCCGGCCGCTTCATGAGACGTACGACTACATCTTCATCGACTGCGCACCGACGGACTCTGTTCTCACAACGATGGCGCTGACGGCATCTCAGTACCTTCTCATTCCGGTGCGCCCAGATCGGTTCTCGATCCTGGGGTACGCGAATCTCCTCGAGGCTGTCGAGGATTTTAAGGGTCGATCACTTGACCCCAACAAGGTTCAGGATCTTGGTGTCGTGTTCACGCAAGTCCGCGGAAAGTCAGCTGTCGAAGGAGACTCAATGGACGAGATCCGATCGTACGCGGACTCAAAGGAGCGGTACGTATTCGATGCGCAACTAATATTCTCCGAGACATTCATTCGTGCTATCGAGGAACAGACGCCAGCGTTTGAGACCAAGTACGCACGGGTCGAGCTGAAGGAGTCCATTGGTGAGATTGCCCTCGAGATGAAGGAGCGGATCAAGGAAACTGAGGAGGCGAGCGAATGACGACTCCCGAGCTCCGTGTCGTTGGCGCCATTTACCGAGTGCTGAGTGAGCACGATTCTGTGGAGCTTCAGCAGGCTGCTGAGCGGAAGGATCTTCCGCCCAATATCCGATCTGCACTTCGAAGTCTCGCTCGTGAAGCGAAGCGTTCAGAGGCTCAATATGGCCAGAAGCGCTTGAGTTCCGCTGCCAAGAGGCGAACGAGCAAGCCGGCGAAGAAGAAGGCCAGCCACAAAGCTCAGTATCGTGCGCGAGTCATTGGTTTCTTCTCAGATCAGGCCCGCTTTCCGTCGAAGCGCGAGATGCTGGAGTTCTTGGACTCTTCGGGAGTTCGGGTGCCGGCTGGACCGAAAGCGAGTAGATCCTCCATAGCGAGCAAAATCGCTACACGCGCAGAGAGCGACCCGGCTTTCAGGAAGAAGCTTCACTCTGCCATCTATAAGACGAGCAACGGCCAGACACGAGGTTGGCTGGACCTGATCTCGGGACCCGAGTAGTTCTTGCCTTCGGTCTTGCCGCATTCTTCGAAGATTCGATCCGATGCAGAGGACTACCTCGACGAGATCACCGGCTCTGTCGTCGATGCCCGGGACAGGCTGCGAGCATCTTCTGACTTCCGTGGCGTCTACAAGGCAACTCTGGCAGCGGACTCGGTGCTCGCGCACCTGGGCTCGCCACGCTGTCGGCCCAGCCTGAAGTCGCATCGCACCGCGATTCGTAGAACGCTTCCTCCATACTGCCTCGGGCAGCACGCGTTCACACGCCTCGCCCTGCGGCAGGCGGTTGAGCTTACTTTCTGGACGATCTACTTCTCAGACCACCCAGTCGAGTGGGCGAATTTCGAGCAACCCTCATCAGCTCACGTCCGAGATCCCGGGCTTCCGATCACGTATGCCGCGCATCGAGAACCGAGCTTTTACCGCGCATACGCAAGGGAGCTCTTCGAGGCTGAACCGTCAGGGATGGCCAAGAGAGCAGTTGGCGCTCTCTCTCGAGAGTACGGCGTCCTGTCTTCGGACGTTCATCCGACCGGCATGCGGAGTACTCGAGCCTTGGGGCTCGCAATCGATTCACCGAGCTCGTCGGAGCTCGCACGGTTGCGGAGGTCGCACAGAGAGGTTTGCGCTTCGATGTGTATCGTACTCGCAGCGTCCAATACGCGACGCTTTAACACGCTCTCGGCTGTACAAAGAGCCTGGATGGATTGGCTCGTGGGCGCTCCGAGATCGAAGACGCTGCGCGCTGGCCCATTCGGGCTCATGTAGATGCGAGCTCGCTTGCTGGGTGCCCTCGCGACCCCTGGCCGTGCCGCTATCGCACACGAGGGTTCGTCGACGAGTCGGGGTAGGAGTACGCTCATCGTGGTGTTCCAGCGCACCCTCAACGCCCTCTTTGCCATGCTCGGGTCCCAACGCTGATGGATGCGCTTCCCGGGCAGACCATTCGGCCCAAGGGCCCCTAGAGGGGGAACAGCCGTAAGCGATAAGCCCTACGGGGCCTCATGTCACGTCGAATCGTCCCCTAGGCAGCCCCAGGGGGGCGTGGAGGCGGACGAGAAGGGAATGAACTCGAACGACGACTTCGGATCCGATTCCGAGCTCTGCGAGGCCCTTCGTCGGCGAGATCCACTGGCCGAGGAGGCGTTCTACGCAGAGTTCGCGCCGGTAGTCGTCCGTCGGATTCG
>JANQPS010001252.1 GCA_028285365.1 Thermoanaerobaculia bacterium
ATCCGACAGGTGGTTCAAGCAGGACTGGAGACTGGGGTGGCGCTCCAGCCTGATCCAGCGGTCGGCCCCGTGGAGAATGCCCGGGTGGCGCTTGTACGGATGTGGGTCTTCGACGACGTGGACCCGTTCGAGCCCCAGACCTTCTGCCGTTCGAACGATGGCCGAGAAATTGTGCGGATCCCACAGGTTCTCGCCGACGACGGTGACCGATCGCAACCGTCGTTCAGCGACCTGGATCAGTCGCTCGAGTCGACGCTGGGTCAGCTCGACCGCGAGCGGGTTCAGACGCCGGAGCGTCTCGATCGTCGACACTTCGTCCGCGGTGAGCTGGCTGTCCGCCGCTGCGCGCAGCGGGGTCGGAACGCCTGAGCCTGTCTCGCTCATTGCCGTCAGCATATCGTTGTCGCAATGGACGAAGACGAAGGCGCGGGGGCTACGGCGTTGGTTCTGACCATCGCTCAGCGTCTTGTAGTCGCCCCCAGTCACGATAGACCTGAGCCAACGCTGAGCGCACCAACGCGAGGTCCTTGTCGACGGGCAGGCCCGAGTCGCTGAGGAGCGAGTGAGACGCCAGGAGCTCGCGCTCGGCGTCACCGTAACGGCCCTGGCTAGCGAGGCAGCGGCCGCGGTCGCGCATGGCGGTCCCTTCGAGCAGCGCGTCCCCGGGATGGTGCTCGCGAATGAGCTCGAGGGCTTCGCTCACGAGGTCGAGGCCGGCGGGGCTTCCACGGGTGCAGCGGAGTCGACCGAGATCGCGTCGCATTTCGATGGCGACACGGTGCTGCGGGCTGTGTGCCGCCTCGTACAGGGTCAGAGTCGTTTCGTAGAGCTCTTCCGACTCGCTGGAGTCTCCGGCTTCGTCGAGAAACTGCGCCAGGACCTTGGCGGTGCCGAGCGTGCCGGGATGATCAGGTCCCAGCACGCGCTGCCTGTCCACGAGATTGGCTCGGAGTCCGGAGATGGCCAACCGGAGGTCTCCTGCCTGGTAGTGGACGCCGGCAACGTTCTGCCCGGAGGCAAGCGAGTCGATGTGATCCGGACCCAAGGTCTCCAACCGGGCCTCGAGCACTCGGGTGTGCAGATCGAGAGCAGCCTGGTGGTCGCCGCTCAGCGCATAGAGCGAAGCGAGAGCGCTTTGCGAGCCGAGAGTAGCTCGGTGGGACTCGCCGAAGACGCGCGTCCGTCTTGTACTGGCTTCCTCGAGTAGAGGACGTGCCTCCTCATAGCGGCCCAGTTGTCTGTAGGCGAGTCCCAGGTTGTAGACCGCTTGAAGAGTCTGAGAGTGATCGGGTGGTAGTAGCTCACGGCGCGCCTCGAGGACCGGCTCGTAGTGCGTCGAGGCTTCGGCGAATCGGCCCTGCGTGAACAAAGACCCGGCGAGGTTGGCGCGGGCTGCCAGCGTCGTGATGTGTCGTGATCCGAGAGTAAGGCTCATGGAGTCGAACGTGGCGGCGAACAGGTCCTCGGCCTCGTCGTAGCGACCGAGGCGCCACCAGGCCAGGCCTAGGTGATTGGCGATCTCGAGAGTGAGAGGATCGTCAGAGCCGAGCTCTGTCCGTGCGGTCTCGAGGGCAGACGACAGCAGCTCTTCGGATTCGGTGAAGCGACTCTGATGCCAGTAGACGTGTCCTAGCTGCTTGCGCGACCTCAGGGTGTCGGCGTGCTGCTCGCCATGGAGGCTCGAGAACTCCTCGACCGCCCGTTCGAGCGTCTCAGCCGCCCGTTCGTAGGCGCCAATCTCGCGATAGGCGACTCCCATCGTCTCCAGCAAGGAGGCACGGACCGTTGGCTCGTCTTCGAGATCGCTTGCGATCCTCTCGGCGCCGCGGTCCAACAGATCACGGGCTGACAGGCTCTCGCCGAGGGCAACACTCGGGTCTGCCGCTTGGAAAGTCTGGGTGAGGAAGTCTGCAATACGCTGAGAGCGTTGTGACTCGCGGACGGCGCGGTCGCGTTCGCGGGTGAGCCTGACGCCGAACGCGACCACGACCGCCGCGAGAGTGAGCAGGGCGATGAGCGCGATGGTCGAAGCCGCGCGGTGCCTCGTAACGAGCTTCATGGCTCGATAGGGCAGGGAGTCCGGGCGCGCTCTGACCGGGTAGCCGTCCAGATAGGCGCGCAGATCGTCGAGCAATTGCCCGACGCTGGTGTAGCGTCGCTCGGGCTCCTTGCGCATCGCCGTCATGACGATCGCGTCGAGGTCGCCGCGAAGCGCGGATGCCCACGGCACCCGAGCGGGAGCCGCCGAAGGGCGAGTCGGAGCGCCAGCGGCGAGGCTCGGGAGCACGGGAGTCTCCGTGAGGATTGCTCTGTGGAGGTAGGGAGGTGTCTTGCTCTCGCTCTGATAGGGGCTTTGCTCGGTGACGAGACGATAGAGGAGGTGGCCGAGTTGATACACGTCCGAAGCCGTCGTCACCGACTCCCCGAGCAACTGCTCCGGGCTAGCAAACTCGGGGGTCATCGGCTGCTGGTCGGGTGCCGTCATCGACGGAGTTTCAGGCTCGACGAGCCTGGCGATGCCAAAGTCCAGGAGCTTGACGTCTCCGCTCGTCGTTACGAGGACGTTCGATGACTTGATGTCGCGGTGGACGACGAGATTGCGGTGGGCGTAGGCCACGGCTTCGACGATTCGCACGAAAAGCCGGAGGCGCTCGTCCAGTTGCAGATTGTGCTCGGCGCAGTAGCTCTCGACCGGCGTGCCGTCGATGAGCTCCAGAGCAAACCAGGGTTGGCCAGCGCTTTCGCCGCCGTCGAGTAGCTTGGCGATCGCCGGATGACTGAGATTCGCCAGGATCTGGCGCTCGCGCTCGAATCGCTCGCGCGCGTCGGTTGATTCGATCTGCCTCCGGATCAGCTTGATGGCGACCGTCTGTTCGAAGCCGCCCTCGATGCGCTGGGCGCGGTAGACCCGCGCCATTCCTCCGCGTCCGATCTCTTCCAGGAGCTCGTAGGGGCCAGCCGAGCGAAGGGGCTGAAGGTCGTCGTCCAGCCGCTCCTCGAGATCGCGAAAGATGGGGCGACGGACGAGACCGTTCGGATCGAGGAAGTCGCTTCGTTCCTCTTCGGCGAGGATG
>JANQPS010001264.1 GCA_028285365.1 Thermoanaerobaculia bacterium
CCGAGGCTATCGGGGGTACCCGGGATACCCAGGGTACCCCGGGTACCCCGGGTACCCGGGATACGCGGGGCACGCGCCGCTGCCAGCCGGTTATGAGGACGTGGACTTGGAGACAATGACGTGAGTCTCTTCAGCCACTATCCAGACAAGCCGAGAGCTGACGAGTGTCAGTCCGCGTACCTCATCCTCTGCAATGCGCACGACGCTGCAAGCTCGTTCCTCGAAATATTCGGAGATGTTCGTCGCGCGCGTAAAGCGCATGGGACGCCCACTGACGAGGAGCAGGACCTGCTTAGAGCCGTTCTCGTTTTCGCTTCGGCTGGGCTTGATTCGATGGTGAAGCAGCTAGTTCGCGACGCGCTAGATGCAGTCGTGCATCGAGACGAGGGTGCTAGTGCGATGTTCAAGCAGTTCATCGAGCGCAGACTTGGAAGAGGGGAAGCCCTCGACAAGAAATTCGTTGCAGAGGTCTTGGCCGACCTGGAGCCCCGAGACAGGTTGATTGCGGAGTTGGTTGCCGACGCTACTTCGAGAAGCTTGCAGTCGACGGACCAGATTCTTCGATCAGCCGCGCTGTTCGACATCCCGTCGGATGATCTCGTAGTGAACCAGCGCGCCCTGTCCGAGATCTTCACGATGCGCAATCAAATCGTCCATGAGATGGATGTGGATTTCGATCAGCCGAATAGGAATCGAAGATCTCGCAGGAAGCAACACATCATCGACGCGACCAACGTGGTATTCGATTTGTCCGAGAAGTTCCTTTCTGGGGTCGACAAGAAGCTGCGCTAGCGAACAGCTTCCGAGAGGAAGGGCGGCTTGCTCGCAAGCTCCAGGCAACTTGACCCCCACCACTGTGAATGCGCCCGAGGCTGACGCCTGCTCATGTGAGTCCGCGAAATGAGTCCCACACGTAGGTACTATTCGGTTCGATCTGGCAAGAACCCGCAGGCCACATCGATAGACCTTCCCACGCTGCTCAGAATGTTCAAGACGTTGTTCTTGCACCTGGAAGGCGAGGGATACTTTCAGCGTTCCCTAGGATTTCATTGTGTGGACTCTGGATTCATTCCTGGCGAGGTTGGCCTAGAGCTAGAGGGTGTGATTCTGCTCGAGCTAAGGAAGAGCGGTCTTACGCCGATCCACATGATGGTCGAGGAGTACAGCGAGGACGATCTCTTCGACATCATCGAGTTCCTGTACGACCACTGCGCCAAGCCGATAGAGCGCCACTATCACAGCTGGAGCGAGTGTGGTTGGCACTGCACGGAGTTCGACGTTGAGCTAGGTCGATCAGAATTTCGGGAGAGACTCAATCCCATACTTGCGCTCTACTCCGTTGGATTCGAACTGTCCGTCCAAGGGGAGATTCTTGCGTTGGCGGAGACTGGTCTTGAGGGCCTTTTTGAGGCACCTCTGCCTGAACTCGATCCCGACAACGTCGAGCAAAGAATCGAGGCCGCGCGCTTGAAGTTCCGAAGGCATCGCTCGTCTCTGGATGACCGGCGCGAAGCCATCCGCGAGCTCGCCGACGTTCTGGAGTACCTACGCCCTCAGTTGAAGCATGTGCTGGCCGCTGGCGATGAGAAGGACCTCTTCAACCTCGCCAACAATTTCGGGATTAGGCACCACAACCCCAAGCAAAAGGCGTCTTACGATCGGGACATCTGGTATAGCTGGATGTTCTACTACTACCTCGCCACTCTTCATGCCTCACTGCGCCTGATAGCGAGGCAAGGGGCGGACGAGTAGGCGCGGGCGCAAGACGTCGAGCCGCGGGGCTGGGTCCACCTGCGATCGAGCGTTCCGGCACAAACCGCCACCGTATCTCCTATCCCGGATACGGGTTGACGGGATAGGAGATAAGGCCGGGGATTGTGCCGTTCTTGCGGGCACGACGGTTAAGGAGAGCCCTCATCCGGCGCTCAGCCATCGCTGGGAAAGGCTACGAGAGCATCCTTAGGACTTCGAACTCTTCGTGCTGTGCAGCCTTCACTGTCTGAAGGGCCGTGTTCCAGGGCGCCTGGTAGGCGGCCGTGTCGTCGCGAAGCTCGATTCCTAGGTCGGCAATCTCACTGTGCACGCCAACAGCCTCGGTTAGGTGCGCGTGAAAACTATCCAGCACAAGCTCCGCGTCCGATTCAGCAGCGAGCTCGTCGGTGAACTTCGCGATTGCGTAAACGAGATGTTTGTTGGCTTGCCATCTGTCCCACGCGAGGAACGGAGGGTTCGGCTGAACGGTCCCAGAGAACGGTGTGGGTGTGAGAATCCGGTTCCTCAGATCCGCAGACAGAAGAGCCCACTCATCTTCGTAGATCAGCGTGCCCCAGAGCGTAGATGAGAAGTAGCGGGGCGGCGCATCGCCGCCGCCTCCACCGGCCTCCGCGGGCTGCCACCGAGCGCGAGTGAACTGCCAAAGGTTTTGACTGTGTCCAACGCCCGCACCGGTTGCGCCACATGCAAGGGCCAGCGGTGCCATGGGGCCGACATAGGCGTGAAGCACCGGGACTCCTGTCGCCGCCAGGGTCAGACCCGACCTCAAGTAGCGTGAGATATCTCCTGTAGACGCGGGGACACGTCCGGCTCCGAACTCAAACCCGAAGTACCAGCCATCAGGCGAAAGAGAGGTTGCCGCGGACAGCGCCGCGTTCGCAGTCTCATCCGCCGTGATTGCTGACAGTCCAATGAACACGGTTGCGTAACAGGGCAGGCCCAGCTCATTCGCAACCCCCCTCGAAATCTCGAACAAGGTCTTGTTCAGATCCGCAATGTCTTGGCGTCCTGCTTCATAGACAACCGCCGGAGCGAGAACAGCCGTCGCGTTCAGTTTCGAGTTTGTAGTTCTCAAGGCGTCCGCGACCTCTAGGAGGTCTGCGTCGGAAATCGCATTGAGTCCCGAAACATTCTGGCGCTTGGAAGCAATTGGATACGTGTCGAGTTGCCCGACATTGGCTGTGGGGATGTGGAACTGTTGATCAATGATGATGTCAGCACCAGCCTCCTCGTACTGCGCCGAATACTCCTCAGCCTTGCTGAACCCGAGGTCGCGGGGACTAATGATCACACCAACCCCGGCGCCCTCCTGAAGAACCTCAAGAGCGAGCTTCTGGCTTCGATCGCCGAACTGATGCCAGGCGCCACGCCTCACGTCTCTACCTTCGACAGGAGCGTACGCAGCTGGGCTGCGTTCGTGACTCGCTTCGACCGCTCGACAGCAAGTAGTCTCTTCACGATGAGTTGCCACTTCTTCGGAAGGGCGGCGAACTCAGCGCATGGCGGAAATCCTGACGGGTTGCACACCGCCATCTCGAGTTCCGTCTTGGTGGTATGGGAGGTGGCAAACGGGTGGGCGCCGACCAAGGCCTCGTGCATTAGGACCCCTACCGCAAACAGATCGGTTCTATGGTCGATATCCCTCTTCGTCCCTTGAAACTGCTCCGGAGCGAAATAGAGCGGCGTCCCAATCTGCGCGCCGTGCCCGCTCTGGGTAAGGGATGGCAGAGACAGGTGCCGCGCAAGCCCGAAGTCGATGATCACGGGCGTGCCATCGGGGCGAACCCGAATGTTCGCAGGCTTGAGGTCTCGGTGGACCACTTTGGCCTGCTGCAGCGCATGAAGACCGTCCGCGAGTCCGGTGAAGAACGCGACCACCCGCCCTCGATCCCAAGGCGTGCCATCAAGTTCGGCCGAGAGATCCGAGCCTTCGACGAAGTCCTCCACGATGAAGTGCCTGAGGCTCGTCTGTTTAGATGAGAAGGTGTACTCGACGCAGCGCACGACGTTCTGGTGGTCGATCTGCT
>JANQPS010000634.1 GCA_028285365.1 Thermoanaerobaculia bacterium
GGTCGACCTCGAGCGCGAGGTCGACGACATTGGCGCTGATACGCCGTTCCAGATCCCTGCGGCGAATCTCTTCCTGCTGGCGCTGAGCCCGAGCCTGAATGACCCGACCACGCTGGGTCCGATTCTTCATCGGGAACTCGAAGTTCAGAGTGATGCGACCCGCCGGATCGGCGTACTCATCGAAGAGCGCCTTGAAGTGTCCTTTGGGATTCCACCAACGGATCACCTCGATGTCCGTGCAGTCGGACGGTGGCGCCTGCTGAAGCACGTTCGTGAACGGCGGATTGTCGACCACCAGCGGAGCACCCGCACGACAGTTCGGGTCCCGAAGGCCCGCCGTGGGAGTCTCGACCAGGCTCGCGGAACCGGCTTCGATCTTGAGATCGATGATCGGCTTGAGATCATTGCGCGCCTGATCCTCGAGGATCTTGCGCGCTTCGATGCGGTCGTCCGCTGAGTTGAGGTCGTAGCGCCACTGCAGGATCCCGTCGAGATTCTCTCGAACGAGCTCGGCAACCGACAGATCGTCGGGAATCCTGGGGAAACCGTGCGAGGCGCTTGGTGCTTCAGCCGACGTCTCGACACTCAGACCCATGGTCCGTGCGAGCTCGAGACGGGCCTCGACGACGCGCTGACGCGCCTGGGCCTCGCGGCCACGTGCCCGCGACACCTCGGCGCGAGCCCTGGTGGCCTCGATCCTGGCTAGCTCCTCTCCCTCCACGAGGGCGTCGGTACTCTGTAAGAGGTCTTCTTTCGTCAACCTGGACCGCCCGGTCAGGGCCAGCTGCTCCTGGGCACCCACGAGACGCCAATAGGCAGCCACCGTGTTGAAGGCCACGTCGACAGAAGCCTGCCGGTTGTCTTCGAGAGATGCATTGACGTTGGCGTCTGCCGCGCGCTCGTTGGCCTGCGCACTGCGCCGACCCGCACCACGAGCCAGCGGAATGTTGACCTCGACTCCGATCTGGGACGTGAACTGGTTGGGAATTCCCTTGCCGCCGAGACGATCGAGTGAGAACTGAGTCGGCACTGACGGAACGATGCCGGTCTCCGGGTCGGGAATCTCTTCGCACTCGCTCGGATTGACCTGTGGATTACACGTCGCAAAGTCGCGAGGCGTGATCGGAATCTCGCGCCCTTCGACAGCCGCGACGAGCGGATCGAACGGATCGAAGAAGGTGAACAACGGTTTGCCGATGAAGTTGTCCTGACTCCCTTCCATCATGATCAGGCCGCTGATGCTCGCACCACTGCGAAACGGCTTGGTGTAGATCAGATCGATAGCCAGGGACTTGCGCAGTTCGTCCCGGGGAATGACACCCAGGTCAGCAACCTGCAGAAGGAGGTTGGCCTCGGTGAAGAGGTAGTTGCCCTGCAGGCGAGCCAACACCGTCACCAGGTTGTTGATGATCCCAGTGAGGCTGTCGAAGTCGAAGTTGACACCGAGCCCACCGAGGATCTCCTCGACCAGCTCGAAACGCCTGATGTCCTCCTCCGTGACACAGCCGTTGAAGGTGATGCCCCTGGGGCACTGCGCGTTGCGCAGCTTGTCGAAGTTGTCACCCTGAGTCGCCTCGATGTTGCGCGCCGTCTGGCCCAGAGCCTCGGCGATCAAGGTCCGGGTTCGGCGCTTGTCCTCCTCGGCAGCGATACCTGCGGGCAGCAGCTCGCCTTCCTTTCGACTTGCGGTGATCATTCCCATGAACATCGAGTCGAACTGACCGGCGGACTGACGCTGGACTCCCAGATTGAATCGAGCGTCTTCCCGAGCGAGGTAGATCTCCGGGTTGTGCGCGAGAGCCGTCAGGAGAGCGTCCTGCAGCGTCACCGAGCTTCCAGAGGCTTTGGGCGGTTGGTACGACTGTGCGCCAAGGACCCCGAGCGGGATCAGCACCAGCACGACGAACAGAAGCGCCGCGCGTCGGGAGTTCTTCATGAGTTCTCTCATCATGATCTCCAGGAGCCGCCCAGGCTACTCGCCGCTCCCACCGGCGGTGGGAACCGTGACGAAGGCGTCTTCGTCGACCTCGTAGTCACCTTCAGGAAGCTCATCGATGACTGCGCCGGTCTCGAACCAGAGCCTGGCCAGCAGCGACGAATAAGTCTGACGAGCCTGAACCAAGCCGGCCTCGGCGCCGACGAGCTGCTCTTCCGTGAGCAGGACGTCGATCAGGGTCGACTCGTTTGCACGATACTTCTGCACCTCAGCATCAGCGGTTTCCTGAAAGCTCTCGACGGCTTCGCCGGCGAGCTGGACGGCCGCCGCCGCCTCGCGCAACGAGGTCATGACGTCGACGACGTTGGCCTTGATCACCCGCTCCAGATCACCTTCTTCGATCTGCCTCTGAGCGAGCTGCGCCTGACGCTGCAGATAGGCGCCTTCGGCGATGTTGTTGCCAAACGGGTGACTGTAGGCCAGCGAGATCGAGCCGTCGGGTCCGGTCCAGCGATCCGTCGATTCCGAGAAGGACTCTTCGCTGATCGCGTTGCCACCAAACTCGACCGACAGGTCCAACACGTCACGCAACCCGAGCTCGGCGGCCCGCAGCAGGATCCTCCCGGAATCCGAGCCAAGGCGAGCGGAGGCCAGATCAGCACGGGCCCTCGGTGCAGCACCGATCAGCGCGTCCGTGCGCGCGCCTCCGAGCTCCGCCTCCGAGGCGACCCCGGGGAAGTCGTCACCCGCCAGCGGCGCATTCTCGATGCCGCCAACGCCTAGACCGATAGTACTCGCCAGGGCGACGCGCGCTTCGACGAGGGCGCGTTGGGCGTCCTCGAGCTGACCGCGCACCGTGGCAGAACGTGCCCGAGATCGCAGGAGCTCGACGCGCGGCTGCTCTTCAGCATCGACCAGGGTCTGGACCATGTCCAGCATGTCGGTCTGTCGTTGAGCCGAGCGTTCGAGAATGGCGACCTGCTCCTGGGCACCCCGGACTCTCCAGAAGGCCGAAGCGGTCTGAACGAGCGCTTGCGACACCGTGTGCTGAAGGGCGTAGAGCGCTGCCTCGACGTCGAGCTTGGCGGCATCTTCGAATGCCCCCGTCTCCTCTCGGCCGCGACCTGCCAGGAGGGGAAAGTCGAAGCGGATCCCGGCTTTGTGGCTATAGAGATCCTCGAGCCCCAGACCGCCACACTCCTGTGGAATGTCATCAGCCGTGTCCAGCTCGTCCTCACCCGGTAGAAAACACTCGTTCGTGCGTGGCTTGCCGACGTAGCGCTGTCCCGAGAACACCGAGTCCAGGAAAGGCGTCAGCTTGATGCCGTTGCGAAACGGAATCTCGTAGTTGAGGCTGAGGGCGACCTCGAAGCCTTCTTCTTTGGTCGGAGCCTCGCCGAGGTTGGCCAACTCCGTGAACAGTCGATTCTCGCGCGCCAACAGCGCGTCGCGCTCCCTGGTCAGGCTCTGACGCATGTTGTCGAGCACGATGTCCCTGATCTGCTCGTCAGAGAGACCCGCTTCCGACAGCCCGTCGACGATGCCGAGCTCAGCGGCGAGACCCGGAAAGTTGTCGACGAGGAACGACTCGTCACCGAGTGCTTCCGTGATCGCCGCATTGACGTCGGGGTTCGCGATGATGGCTTCGAGCTCGGCGACTCCGCGATCGTGGCGCTCACGCTCGATGCGAGCCTCCTGCGCCTCGACGTTCTTGTCATCGCGCTTGGTCTGCTCGCGCCCGATCTCGCTCTCGCGCAGGAACTGCTCGCCGTCTTCGGCCTTGAACGATCCCGTCAGCAGGTGGTCGAACACGCCCGACTGCTGCTGGAGCGCACCGCGTGAGCTCTCGGCACTCTGCTCCTGGAGCGCAATCGCTGGAGCATTCGACAGAGTCTTCGAGATCGCCTCGAGCAGGGAGATGGTCTCCTGCTCGATGGTCTCCGGGTTGTAGGGCGTCTCCTCGTCGTTTGCCCAGGCGGTACCAACGAGCATGATCAACGTCGCCGTGATCACGAGAAGAGAGCGTAGTGATCGAGCCATCGACTCACCGGTCCTTTGCATAACTGGTCATCTCCCCTGTGCAGCGCCACCGTCCATGCGGTGGTCGCTGTTTCGATTGCGGTCTTCCTTAGTCAAAACGTCGAGCGCGACTGGGCTCCTCGCCGGAACGGTCCTGCAGTGCGGGCCACCACATGCGTCATTCCCAGTCTCCTGTGTTAGGTGCATCCGTCACTCTGATTGGCACTCTGATCGGCACTGCGATCGGCACTGCGATCGACCAGGAGCGGACGCACGAGTCGGTTGTGTGCTCTACCCTTCTCATACGAAGGTGCGAGAGGATCTCCGCCAGGTGGACTCGGGCAGCCGCGAAGGCCGGGCCCTGCACGCCGAGCACTTGCCCGTGTAGCCCTGTCATGGAGCCTCTCCCGCTTCGGTCTCGGAGCTCTTCTGATCGGAAGCCAGGAGTTTGGCGGTTCCTCGCGTCTCCGCGAAAAAGCTGACCCCTGGAGCGCAGCGCTTGCTCACGAACTTCGCCATCCCCTTGTGGTGGACCGGCACGGTGAAACTGAGCCACTTCATGTCGGTCTCGCTGAGCCTGGTGATCGATTCGATGTACGCAGGGATGATCCGCCCGTAGCGACTGAGGTCCTTGCGCAAGTAGCTGCAGGTGAAGCGCACGGTGTCAGGAGCAATGAGGTGGTTGATCACCCAGCCGACCACTCGACCGTCGTAGCGGATGCCGACGCTGGTCTGAGGCTCGAAGCCGTCTCGATCGTGGTCCCACGGCTGGAGGTCGGGAGCGATCCACGGCGACTCGGCCTGGGTCCGCTTCATGTCTTCGAGCTCGGCGTCGCTCAGTTCGACCCATGGGAACAACGAAAACCCGGCTCGCAGCTTGTGACGCTTGAACCAGGCGAGCGCCATGGCTTCTTCGCAGGTCGCGCGTAGCGTGTACATACGCGTGGTCGGCGGCTGCCAGTTGGCCTTGCGCAGCATCTTCTCGACGATCTCGTGCGCGGACGTACCGGTCATGTACGTGGCACCGACGAAGCGGCACCCGGCCGCACCGAGCTCGCGCTCCATCCGGTTCAGGATCGCGCCACCGAGCCCGCGACCACGAAGGGGCTTCGTGACCACAACCGAAAGTAGCTCGGAGGCTCCCTTGGGATTGTCGACCGGCATCTCGGCCAAAGCCATTCCGACGACGCGGTCTCCTGCGCTCGCCGTGACGACGACCGGCTGGACCGGCGGAGCCGTGGACTTGCCGAGGTGCCTTGGGCCGGGCTGCAGATTGAGGAGGTGCCTGAACGCCGGAAAGGTCATTCCGGCGCAACCTTCGAGCTGCTGGGGATCGACACATCGATCCACGCTCACACCCGTCGCTGCACTCGTTTCGCCCATGGAGACTCCGACTCTAACGTCATTCATCCCAAGAACCTACGCATCGAGTCGACTACCGCCTGCAAAATCACTCATCACGCCTCTGACGAACCCTCCACCTCGTCGCCGAACTCGCCGCCGCCGCCCTCTTCATCCTTCACGCTACCGTTGCGGAACCTCTTGGCGTAGCGACACGCATGTGGGCTAACGAGTTTCTCGAGACGAACCGGAACATCGCCAGCAACATCGCCAGCAACATCGCCCGCCCAGCCCTCGGGCTATCAAACGCCAACATCGAGGAGAAGCGAACGCTCGCGGACCACTTGACCGTGGTCGAGCAGGGAGCGCCTTCCCCGGCGGCAGTGGCAAGAGTCGTCCTCATCGGCTCCCAGCCATGGGCTCCAGGCACAAGACGTTGGGCAGCGCCACTTGCGATTCGTCGACGGACGTGTGTCTGAGCAGTTCGTAGCCGATGCCAGCCAGTCCACGCATCAGTCCCGGATCTGATTGAGCGCCACCGTCAGCCAGCCGGTAACCCGAGCCGTTGCGCGCACGCGCAACCACGGCGGCGAGCTTCTTCTTCGCCAGCTCCGCAAGCTCGGGTTACCGGCTGGCTGACGGTGGCGCTCAATCAGATCCGGGACTGATGCGTGGACTGGCTGGCATCGGCTACGAACTGCTCAG
>JANQPS010001287.1 GCA_028285365.1 Thermoanaerobaculia bacterium
CGTTGTGTCCGTTGTCTCTCGGGCCTTGACGATCGACGTTCTCAGCGCGACCCGACGGCAGCCATGCCACCGCTGTCTGTGTGCATGCTACTGCGCCCGATCGTGCCGTGAGCGTCGGACCGAAGGTCCCGTGGGCTTGGATCGCGACCCAGGCTCGGGCTCAGTCCAAGCCGACGTCGAGGACGAAGATGCCGGCCTCCACCAGCTTGCGGCGCATGGCGGCAGGAACGCTGTCCCAGGACCCCACCTCCACCACAGTCTCCGAGAGCAGGCGCGCCTCGCTCCCGACGGCTGCAACGACGCGTGCAGCCGTCTCGCCGTCGTCGACTTCCAGAATCAGGGGCCGACGCGACCGAGCCCAGCGAACAGCACCGAGCCAGGCCCTGATCTGAGCCTCGACGTTGGCGGGAATGTCTTGTGGCGACAGGCCGCGCAACGTAGCGAGCACACGGTCTGCATCGAGACCCGCTGCCGCTGCCCGCTGCACTGAAGAGCGTGTCAGGCGATACAGAGTGCCGACACTGTCGCCGCGCTCTAGCGCAGAGGTCGCCTCGGCGAAGGCCCCGCAGGCCAGACGCGCACTCGCCGACGGGCTCAGAAAGACGAGCTCCAGATTGGGTTGAACGATCACGTTGGCCTCTTCGGCCAGCTCGCCGAGATCGAAGTCGTCGACATGACCGAAGAGATACCGGCCAACGGTCGTCAAGCGAAAACAGTAGCCGAGCGGCGACTCTCCGACGCTCACGGCGCCCAGTCCCACCAGGCGGTTGAAGAAGAAGACCGACAGGCCTGCCAGCCATGCCTGGTCGGCATCTTCCTCAGTGATCCAGCTGTAGCGTCGACTGACCTTGCTCCGATAGGGGTTGTCCTCGATCACTCGACGCTCGAGAAACGGTCCCAGGAGCTGAAACGAGTCCGTAGCAGCCGACGAGAAGGCCGCGAGCGCCGGGTCGAGCATCTCGACGCCCCAGAAGTGAGGACTGCGAGCCTCTTCGGGGATCAGCGCGACACCCGGCGGGCTCTCACCCTCGGCTCGTGCCAGGAACGCCTCGTCGTCCTCTTCGTACCTGGGACCGTTCTGGTGACTGCGCATCGATTCGATGAGCCAGCTGAGGCGTTCCCGATCAGTCCACCCGAGGAACTGCGCCCCCAACTCGCTCGGCACCATTCGCTGATCTTTGCCGGGGGTCCCGGCCACGCCCACCAATCCCAGTCGTAACCCTCGCCTCGTCGACGCCACCACGCGCTGGTCGGCTTCCCAGATCGTGCCCTCCCGAGCCAACCACGACGGCAGCGGCAGCAAACGCTCTTCGAGCTGCTTGGCGCTGCGCGCGAACAACTCGAAACGATCCGCCTTCACCCGAGGTGGTTCCAGGGTGCACTCGTGAAGGAGGAGGACCAGGTCCTCGATGATCAGGGGACGCTGGATCAGCTCGCGCGGTCGGTCGGTCTCCAGAGGTTCGTTGGCCAGCGCCGTTCGGCGCGCGAGCGTCCGGGCGGCGGGCTCCCAGAGACCCACCTGAGGCATCGTGCCAGCGTCCAGACTTGCGAGCACCAGAGCCTCGTTGAGCAACAGGTTCAGGGCTTCGCCAAACGTCGACCGGCGCCCTCCCCCGTCAGGTTCCAAACCGTCGTCGAAGAGATCCAGCGCCCCTTCGATCGTCGTCGGTCGCTGTTCTTCCAGCAACACCAGAACGAGCTCTCGAGCCATGCGAATCGACTCGCTCGAATGAGTCGACAGCCGCCTCACCCGCTGCTCCAGTCGAACGCGCTCGCCACCCTCGGTGGGCTCGTCGAGAGCCTCGAGGCGAGCACCGCCCTCGCTGTCGGTCAGTTGCAGGAACTCTTCGAGCCAGCGACTCGATCCCGCACGTTTTGCGAAATGACCGGCCGAGGCCCGGTAGGGATCACCCGAGAGCTGCTGGCGCTCCACCAGCGTGAGGTGCTCCTTGAAGTAGCGGTCGAGCATGGTCGTGGGGTCGACCTCATCGAGGGCAAAAGCGTCCAGGACCGGCACACGATCCAGAGCACGCATCGCGCGGCTGAACTCACGCCGCTCCTCCGGGATGCGGAAACCCGACTGGTACTCCTCGACCCAGCCCGCGGCGACGAGCTCTCTCCTGGCGGCGGGCTCCAACGCATGGGCCGGGAGCGGAGTCGCCGGTTTGAGCGCCAGGAAGGCTCGTTTCGACTCGAACCTGAGATCGTCCCACTCGTCGAGCCGCTCGAAAAAGTCCGACCAACGAACGTCGAGGTACTTCACGCGTCGGTCGGCTCGATCGACACACCCTGATCGCCGGTCGGGGACTCGACGTAGGTAATGTGGTACTCGTAACCTTGCTCGCACAAGAAGCGGTGGCGATTGAGCGCGAAGTCTTCCTCGACCGTGCCCGCCGAGACCAACGAATAGAAGTGCGCCTGCCTCTTGTCGTGCTTGGGTCGCAGGATCCTGCCCAGACGCTGGGCCTCCTCCTGGCGGGAGCCGAACGTCCCCGAAACCTGAATCGCTACCGACACCTCGGGAAGGTCGATCGAGAAGTTGCCGATCTTGCTGACCACGAGGCCGGGAATCTCGCCGTTCTGGATGGCCTCGAACATCGCGTCACGCTTCTTCTGAGACGAGTTCCCGACCAGGTAGGGCAAACCCAGCGCACTCCCCATCTCCTTGACCTGCTCGAGGTACATGGCCATGACGAGCACGGGCTCACCGGCGTGCCGCTCCATCAAGGTGCGCACCACATCGACCTTGTGCGGATTCTCGGACGCCATGCGAAAGCGCTGCCGCTTCTGCGCCTGGGCGTAGTCGAGGCGGAGCCACGCCGGTAGAGGGAGTCTGATCTCGTGACACTCGGCGGTTGCGACCCACCCTTCCCGTTCCAGCTCGCGCCAAGGAACGTCTGCCTTCTTCGGGCCAATGAGAGCAAACACCTCGTCCTCGCGCTCGTCTTCACGAACCAGCGTCGCCGTCAGACCCAGCCGACGGCGAGCCTGAAGCGCCGCCGTCACCTGGAACACCGGCGCAGGCAGGAGATGAACCTCGTCGTAGACGATCAATCCCCAGTTGGCCGCGTCGAACACCTTGAGGTTCGGCATCGGCTCGTCACGACTCCGGCGATAGGTGAGCATCTGGTACGTCGCCACCGTGAACGGTTTGAGCTCACGATCGTCGCCCGCATACAACCCCACCTGATCTTCGCTCAGCGTGGTCTTGTCGAGAGCCTCCGAGATCCACTGTTGAGCTGCGGTCACGCTCGTGCAGAGCACCAGAGCCGTGGTCTGTAGAGCCTCGAGGCACGCCAGGCCCACGATGGTCTTGCCGGCTCCACACGGCAGGACCACGACGCCGCTGCCATCAGCCGAGAACCTCGGATCGGCAAACGACCGTGCCGCTACCCGCTGGTAGTCGCGCAGCCCGAACGGCTCGCCTCGCAGACTCTCGTCTCGGAGCTCGAACTCGAGCGTGTCGCCATCGGTGTAGCCAGCCTCGTCGGCCGGAGGAAAGCCGGCCTTGACCAGCGCCAACTTGAGGTGGCCTCGTCGCTCTGGATCGACGTCGAAGCGCAGCGAGTCTCGTCGCTCGCCGAGCCACTTCTGAACGTTGCGATCGACCGTCGCTTCCCCGAGGGCCTCGGCGTCGGTCGACTCGAGCGTCAACGTGTCGTCATTGCGGACCAGCCTGAGTCGTCCGTAGCGCGACGCATGCAGACGGATCTCGCGGTCGAACTCGGGAGGCACCGGGTAGCGGCTGAAGCTGTGTAGCGTCTCCAACATGTCCTCGACCTCGACGCCCGCCGCCCGAGCGTTCCACACCGACAGCGCCGTCACGCGATAGGTATGCACGTGCTGCGGCGCCTTGACCAGCTCGGCGAATCGCATGAGCCGTGCGCGAGCCTCTTCGAAAGCTGGGCTGGCAACCTCCAGGAGAACCG
>JANQPS010001293.1 GCA_028285365.1 Thermoanaerobaculia bacterium
TTGCCCGACACTCGAGAACAGGCACGGCAGTCCACAGATCACGCCCGCAAGAGCAATCCTCACTGGATCCACAGCTCCCGCCAGGTTCTGGATCATCAAGAAGCTGATCGCAAACGAATAGAGACCCTGTGAACCGGCCATGACCGCCGGTATGAACGCAGCGCCGCGCCGATCCTGCTCGCACGCCGCGTACGCAGAAAGCGAAATGGACAGCGCATAACCCGAGCTGAGGATGCCAATGGCGATGACGACAAACGAGAGAAACAGCATTACCTGCTGTGCCGTGGGCAGCGCCGAGAGTGCCCGGCCATCCTGCGCCATCGCCGGCGCGGTCACGAGGAGCATCAAGAGCGGAGCGAGCAAGAACTGGTGCTTCTTCATCAGACGAGCTTTCGACGAAAGGGTGTGTAGTAGGAGGATCCGCCGCTAAACGACTTGCTCCCGACTTCGAGGAAGATCAGACGATTGGTATGGATGTAGAGCGAAAGGAGAGCGAGCAGGAACACGAACATGTGACCGACCAACGCAAACAGCACGGTGAGCGGCAACGGCAGCCGACCCCCGATGTCGTTGACGACGAGTGCCATGATCGATCCCGACAGCGCAATCCCGAACAGCCTCATATGACTCAGGACGTCCTGCACGAAGCCGGTCGTGCCTGAGTAGAGCGTCCAGACGACGTTGCCGGCGCGGGCACTGGCGCCAAACACGGGCTCGGGCCACATGACGAACGCCGCGGCCGCCGCGATCAGCAAGACGACGCAACCCCAGCGTCCGCTGCTCTGGAAGAGAGCGAGCAACTCCGGTGATGGCGGCTGCCACGCCTGAACCACCGTGATCACATAGCCAGCCAACCCCTCACCCAGAATCAACGAGAACCCCGCCGTCACGAGGAGGAGCGCGCCCGTAGCGTGAGTTTTCAGTCCCTTTTGCCAGATCGCCAGGAGATTGGAGAAACCGATCATCACCACGCCCACGAGGAGCGAGAACGCAAAAGCCGAGTTCGGGTCGGTCGCGAGGGTCAGAGGCGGCTGCAGATGATCCCAGACGTGCTGTCCGATGACCACGCCAAACACCTGACCACTGAGCAGACCGACCAGGACACTGACGACGCCTGTGATGACGAAGACACGAGAGATCGTCCGATCGCCTCGATAGCCAAGAGCCAGACCAGTCAGCGCCAGCAGTAGTCCGTAGCCCGCATCGAGCAGGCAGAGCGAGCCAAAGAGGACAAAGAGCAGCCCTACCGCCCAGGTGAAGTCTTTCTCCCAGTAGCTGATCCCGGAGAACGAGCGCACAATGACCTCGAATCCGGCCGTCCACCAGCGATTGCGCAGCTTCACCGGCACGTCGTCTCCCGGCGTGGGCTCGGCGAGGCGTGCGACGGCGCCAAACCTCGCAACGACACTCTGCAGGGCCACCGCTTCGTCCACCGGCACATAGCCGGTCATGGCGTACAGAGGCCCTGCGAGCACGCCCCCATCCCGCGCCTCGAGCAACGTGATGCGGTCGGCAAGGGCTTCGATACGCGAAGCGAAGACCCCGGAGAAGTGACGGTACCGGGAGAGTTTGGCATTGGTCGCCTCGATCTCGGTGGTCAGCTCGTCTCGACGACTTCGTAAATCACTCAGGCTCTCTTGCGGCACAGCCGTGGGCGTCAGCGGCAGGTCATCGAAGGCCTCCGCCGAGTCGCCAATGACACAGACCCACACGAGGTCGGAGGTCTCGCGGACGATTTGGTAGGTGAGACCCGAGCGATCCAACTCGTTCCACTCGAGCCTGGTCGGGAGATAGAAGCGCAAGATCACGCCGTGGTCCTCGAGCAAACCCAGATCCTTGGGATCGAAGTCTCCCCAGGGTCGGAGCGCGGCCATCGTGGTCTCGACTCCCCGGCGTTCCTCCTCGAGGTAGGCGCGGCGATCCAGGAGACTGTCGACGCGTTCACAAACTTCGTCGTAGGACCGGGCACGATCCTGCATCGAGGCTGGCGCCGGCGGCACGCTCCGAAGACCGCGACGGCGGTGCTCCAGACGAGCCACGGTGTCACGCACATCACCGCTGCGCTCGAAGCGGACCGGGCTTTTCTCGACCCCAGAAGTCGGGTCCGCGCTGATCAGCTCGTCAGCGAGCTCATCGGGAATGTCGATAGGACGAACGTGGAGCAGACCCACGTCCTGCAGTGCCTCCAGGAGGTCTTCTGCGTCGACGATGCGACTCACGATCGTCGCCTCGAACATGCGAACGTGGCTCATGAGCCTGGACTCCGCGCAAGGAGCGTTGCTCGCTGTCGCCGCGCTTGCGACTGCTTGGCCTTGGCGAGCTTCCCCCGCGCCACAGCCGCGATCTGCTGGTCCCCGAGCGCAATCCCAATCCGACGAATCCCCTCCTGGGTCTCTGGCAACAGCACCTTCTCGAACAGGTTGACCTTCTGGGTTGCCTTGCGCAACTCACGGCTCACCAAGGCGAGCTGGGTCTCGACGACCATGAGCTCCAATCTCGCCTGCATCAGCTGACGCAGCGACGGCAGGAGTCGGCTCACCCAGGCGGGCAACGTAAACCGGCTGGGCTCGTTGTCGATGAATCCAACTCGCTCGAGCTCCGGAACGGTGACTCCGGCAACACTCCTCTCGACCACCTCCAGCTCGTCGACACCGACCAGGGTCCTGATGTCCTGGAGGATCGGCTCGGCCAGCAGAGGCGCCGCGCGACGCACCGCTGCGTAGAGCGCCTCGTACTCGTGTCGTTTCTCGTCGAGACCTCGGCGCAGCTTGAGCTGTTCGGTCTGCAGCTGCTCCTGCTTGAGCTGAAGAACGGGCAGGAACTGCGTGTAGGTCTTCTCATCGCGACGTAGGCGCGTGAGCTCGGTCTTGTTGAGGGCAAAACGACGGGCCACGACAATCAGTCTCGTCCACTCACGCCGCGTCGCTATCGCGATCACTCGCGTCCCGATTCCAGAACTGATCGACGAGTCGACGAGGCAGACCTGATTCTTCGGGTGTGAAGTGCCGGCCGAGGATCTCCCAGCCGAGATCGAGCTGATCTTCGAGCGGGAGGTTGACCTCGAGGTCCATCATGCGTGTTTCGAACTCTTCTCCGTACGTCAGCACCTTGCGATCCAGGGCTCCAATGTCGAATCCCATGGACTGCTGCTGGCGCACCTTCTGACAGGCATCGTAGAGCCGGATCATGGCGTTCGAGAGGTCGGCGTGATCGACACGAGTCTTCCGGTTGACGGCCTGCTTGAGCCGACTCAACGAGCCGAACGGATCGATGACCCCGTTCTTGAGGTAGAGCTGGCCCTCGGTGATGTAGCCCGTGTTGTCCGGAACCGGGTGCGTCACGTCGTCGCCCGGCATGGTCGTCACCGCGAGAATCGTGATCGAGCCTGAGCCTTCGATATCGACTGCCTTCTCGTAGCGAGACGCGAGCTGCGAGTAGAGGTCACCGGGATATCCGCGATTGGCGGGGATCTGCTCCATCGCCACCGCAACCTCTTTCATGGCGTCGGTGTACGCGGTCATGTCGGTCAGCAGCACCAGCGCGCGACGACCCTCGACCGCGTAACGCTCAGCCGCTGCGAGCGCCATGTCCGGCACCATCATGCACTCGACCACGGGATCCGAGGCGGTGTGCACGAACATGATCGAGCGTTCCTTGCTGGGCGCAAGTGCGGATCTGAAGTAGAGGTAGTCGTCGTACTTGAGACCCATGCCTCCGAGCACGATCACGTCCGCCTCTGCCTGCAACGCGATACGGGCCAACAGGGGGTTATAGGGCTCTCCCGCGACCGAAAAGATCGGCAGCTTCTGGCTCTCGACCAGGGTGTTGAAGAGGTCGATCATCGGGATGCCCGTACGAATCATCTGCGAGGGAATGACGCGACACGCCGGATTGAATGACGGGCCACCAATGTCGACCTCCGCACCTGCCTCGACCGCGGGACGGCCGTCGATGGGCTCGCCGACCCCGTCGAATACGCGACCTAGAAGAGCGTCGCGCGAAAACTGCAGCTGAACCTGGCGACCCAGGAACTCGACCTCGTCGTTGGTACTGATCCCGCGTGAGCCAGCAAAAACCTGCAGGGTGACCTCGTCCTCGCGGATTTTGATCACCTGGGCGTAGGTGCTTTCACCCTCGCTCTGTCCACCACCCAGTCGAACTCGCGCCAGCTCGCCAAAGGCGACACCTTCGGCTCGCAGGGTGATGACCGGGCCCGCGATCTGCTCGATGTGCCGGTAGGCCTTCTTCACCGTGGCGACTCCTCCGCAATGCCGACGTTACGAGACGCCGCCAGCAGCGTCTCGAGCTCGTCGAGAAGCGCCTCGTACTCCTCGCTACCTTCGGCTGCCAGATTCCAATCTCGCAGGACGCTCTCGACTCGAGTCAAGACGTGACGCGCCTGTTCCTTGCCGGTGAAACCGAAGTCGTGATCGAGCACACGCACGACGATTTTCATGTGCGTGGCGACGCGTTCGGACGAAGGACCAGCGTCAACGTCGTCGAATGCATTCTGCTGGAGGAAGACTGCGTCGAGCAGCTCGGCCTTGAGAAAACGAACCAGCTCCTCGAGAGAGATGTCTTCTTCACCAACCACCTTCATCTGGTCGCCGACTCGCTGTCCGTCGGCGTAGAAGCTGCTCAGTCGTTTGATGGTCTCCACCCACCCGGGGAAGTAGACCGTGTCCAGCTCGGTGGCCAGCGAATCGAGATAGCGCGACCAGCTCTCGAGGGGAGAGATGGCCGGAAAACGCTTGGCATACGACCGCGAATAGGTCAGCCCGAGGAAACAGCCGACGACCGCAAGCGTCGACTGGGTGACTGGCTCTTCGAAGTTGCCCCCGGCCGGCGAGACCGTGCCGATGATCGTGGCTGAGCCCCTGGTCTCGCCGAGGTTGGGATCGGCGATGCGGACGAGACCTGCCCGCTCGTAGAAAGACGCGATCAGCGAGCCGAGGTAGGCGGGGAACGCCTCTTCACCGGGAATCTCCTCAAGGCGACCGCTCATCTCACGAAGGGCCTGTGCCCAGCGACTCGTAGAGTCCGCAAGCATCAGCACTCGCAGCCCCATCTGGCGGTAGTACTCGGCCAATGTAACGGCCGTATAGACACTTGCCTCGCGCGCAGCAACCGGCATCGATGAGGTGTTGCACACGATGATGGTCCGTTCCATCAGAGACCGCCCGGAGCGCGGATCGATCAACTCGGGGAACTCGCGCAACACCTCGACCACCTCGCCCGCCCTCTCACCGCAGGCCGCGACGATGACGATGTCCGCTTCGGCGTATCGAGAGATCGTCTGTTGCAAGACAGTCTTGCCAGCCCCGAAAGGACCCGGAACGCACGCGGTACCACCTTCGGCCACCGGGAAGAAAGCGTCGACGATGCGCGCACGAGTGAGCAGCGGTTTGTCGGGAAGGAGTCTCTCGGCGTAGGCATCGACGGGCCGCTTCACCGGCCAGGTCTGGGC
>JANQPS010001294.1 GCA_028285365.1 Thermoanaerobaculia bacterium
AAGAAGTCTTCCTCTTCGTTCTCCTGGAACCTGAAGTCGGTTCGCAGCGTCCAGTTGCTCGAGGATGCCGAGCCCAAGACCCAATCCAGACCCGCCGCAGCCCGAGTCACATCGCTTCGGATCTCGGACCACGGCTCGCCGTAGAAGGTTTCCGGGTCGACGTCCAGTATCTCGCCTGCCACGGCTGGAATCCCGAAGTCGTACGTCGCGTCTTGACGGGAGATTTCGGGTGACAAGGTGAGACTGAGTCGGTCGATCGGACGCACGCGCACAGAAGGCGCGACGAAGAGTCGTTCCACGACAACCTCGTCGCGAAACGTGTCCGAGTCCTCGAAGGCGGTGACGAGTCGGTACTCGGCCTTCTGGCCCAGGGGCCCGGTCGCGTCCAGGCTCGCTTTGCGGTAGCCCTCGCTGCCGAGACCCAGCCTGATCGAACCGCCGAGGTCGGGTGAAGGTTGTTTGGTCACGAGATTGACGAAGCCGCCGAGCTGACCCTGCCCGTAGAGCGCTGAGTTCGGTCCTTTGATGACCTCGATGCGCTCGACGTTTGCGGTCTCTTCGAAACCCAGGAAGAAGCGGGACGGAGTGCCGTTTCTCAGGACGCTGTCGGGTGCGAAGCCTCTGACGGTGATGCTGTCGTTGGTTCCGCCGAGGCCATAGCCGCGAATGACGCCGCTGGAGTTCGTGGCCGCTTCGCTCACGCGAGTCGTCGCTTGTTCCTCGAGCAACCTGGCGGGTAGGACCGAGATCGACTGTGGGATCCGGGCCAACGGGGTGTCGGTCTTAGTCGACGCGGACGTGGCGTAAGCGGTGACGACGAGGTCCTCCGAGATGGAGAGATCAGCGGCTAGCTGGATCGTCCCGAGGTCGGTGCGGTCGCCAGCCGCGGTCGAGACTTCCGACGTGCTGGCGGCGAAGGCGGTCGCATTGATCGTCAGTGTGCCCTGGCCGGCTGGCAGGCTCTCGAGCTCGAAACGTCCCTCGGCGTCGGAGACCGTCCTGAAGGTCGAGCCCCCCACTCTCAGCACGATTTGAGCGCCGGCGATGGCAGATCCGGCCTCCGACTCGAGTCGACCCTGAAGTGAGCCTGAAGCCTGGCCACCGGAGGCCTGACCTGAGGCGCCATGGACCGCGGAGGTGATTGTCAGTAGGAGGAGGATCAGGGAGACGAAAAGTCTCGTCGGTACCGCGCGAGATTCGGTCCGGCTACTGAAAGTCCGTCTGGGGCATGGGGGGTGGTGCGAGATCGGCATCGACCGGGTTCTCCTCGTTTGTCTGCGTTGGGTTGAGGTGGCAAGAGGACTGACCGACAACAAATTGATAGATCGTCATTCCCGGGCACCGCTCCAGTCCGCGATCCCGTTGGATGTGCTCAGGTTTCTCGCAGCGCTTCCGTGGGATCGGCCGACATGGCGCGCAAGGCCGGGAAGAAGCAGGCGAGGCCGCCACCAGTGAGGAGCACCAGGCCGGCAACCAGGTAGGTCAATGGGTCGCGCGAGGACACGCCGAACAGAGACGCAGAGAGCGCGGGACCGAGGATGGCTGCGGCAATGAGCCCCAAAGCCGTTCCGAGCGCAACCAGTCGGACACCGTGACCGATCACGAGCCCGCCGAGTGACGAGACGGGTGCGCCCAGCGCTGCGCGCAGACCAAACTCGCGGCGTCGCAGCCCCAGCTCACTGCGCAGGAGACCATAGATACCGAGGGCTGCGAGGAATAGAGACACTCCGGCAAAAAACGGTCCGAGGGTGGCAAGCAGCCGCTCCTGCCAGAGCGTTCCGGCCATGATCTCGTCCAGTGTCCGAATCTCGACGATGCCGGTTTCCGGGGCGATCTCAGCGAGCTTGTCCCGCACCGCGGGCACGATGACTTCGGGGTCGGTTTCGCTCCTGACCGTGAGTCGCAGGCGCCAGGCTTTGTACTGAGTGATCGGGTAGTAGAACTCGGCCCCGTAGCTGGTGTCGCGTGGATCGAGGCGCACGTCGTTGACCACGCCGACGATCCGAGCCCACGCGTCACCGGTGATGCGGACCTCCTGGCCGAGGGCGGAGCGCCCGGGAAAGAGGAGGTCTGCGGCGCGCTGGCTCACCACGATCACCATGCCTTTCTCGCGCTCGTCGGTCCAGGAGAGATCCCTTCCTTCGAGCAGTTCGATGCCGAGCGATTCGAAATACCCGGGAGCCTGGTCGATAGTGGTGATCGGAGTCAGGTGTTCCTGCTCTGCCTCCGTCGCCCCACCTCGTGTGATCACGGTCACGGGGACACGGTTGTCGTCGAGGTACGGTAGATGTGTTGCACCTCCGACGGCCACCACTCCCGGCAGCGCCTCCAGCTCCTGCTGGATCCGTTCGTAGAAGCGGGCCAGCTGATCCGTTTGCTCGTAGTAGTCGCCCTGGAACTGAGGTGTCAGCTGAACCATGGCGACGCGGCTGGGATCGAATCCCGGGTCTTGCCTGCTGAGCTCACGAAACGACACCGACAGCAGCAGAGCTCCGACGATGAGCAGCGTCGCGAGCGCCACCTCGGCGACGACCAGCGTGCGACGAAGTCTCGACGTGCCAGCGGCACCGTCTCGCTGACCCACGACACTGCGCAGATCTCTCTTGAGCGCGAGTCCGAGAGGCGCCAGGCCGGCCAACAGGCTGACCACGACCACCGTCGTCAGGCTCAATGCGAGCTCGGTCCAGCCGATGCGCGGATCGATCCACGGCGGCAACGCCTGCTGGACGAGGGCTGGTACGAGACGGAGAAGGACGGATGCCAACGCGAGGCCGAGAGCGCCGCCGAGAGCCGCGAGCAGAAGGGTTTCGGAGAATAGTTGTCGCGCGAGTCGGAGGGGCTGCGCGCCCAACGCTCTCTGGAGTCCGAAGTGATTGGCGCGAGCGATGCCGCGGGCGGTCTGAAGGCTGGCGAGGGTCACGACCGCGAGCCCGAGAAAGACCCACGTCAGCACGAACAGTGAGCGCAGGTGGGGTCGCAGACCAGCGGTTTCTGCTTCACGGTAGGGCGTCAGTCGGGGCCGCCAGTGCTCGTTGGTCTTGGGATGCAGGGTAGCCATTCCCTCGGCCAGCGAGGTCATCTCGTCGCGTGCCTGATCGATCGAGACGCCCTGGGCGAGGCGGCCGATTCCTTCACTCCATCGAGAGACGCGCTGGTCGGTGCGCGTGTCGCCGGTGTCCTGGGTATCGATCCAGTTCTGGTAGGGGAACCAGATCTGGGTCGCGTCAGGAAAGCCAAATCCAGGCGGCAGCACCCCGATCACGGTGTAGGTGCCGAGCGACGTACGGATGCGGCGGTCCAGGATGTCGTCAGCCTCCCCGAAGCGTGAGCGCCACAGGGCGTGCGAGATGACGGCTTTGAAGGAGTCGGCACCTTGCCGGTCGTCGTCGATTCCGAACAGTCGTCCACGAAGGGGTTGCACACCGGTCGAAGGCAACACGCCTGACGTGACCATGGCCGACGGCACCGAGTAGACGGTGTCGTCGTCGAGGAGCAGATTGTCGCGCCGGGCCTCGAAGGCGCCGATGCTCTCGAAGGTCTCGGAGCTCTCGAGATAGTCGTCGGAATCGGCGACCGACAAACCATACGCACCGCCGGTCTTGTTCGAGACGCTCTCGATGACGACCATGCGCTCGCTGTCCTGGTCGGCGATGGGTCTGAGAAGCGTCGCGTTGATCAGCGCAAACGCGGCCGCATGAACGCCGATGCTGACGGCGAGGATCGCGACGACGGCCAAGCAGACGACGGGTTCTCTTCGAATCGAGCGGAGTGCTAGACGGAGGTCTGTGAGCATGGTTTCCTCACACGGTCTGGGG
>JANQPS010001318.1 GCA_028285365.1 Thermoanaerobaculia bacterium
AGGTTCCCCTGCGCAAGCCAGGCGACCTCAACGACTGGAACCCGACGACTCGCAAGATGCCGGTGCTCGAGATCGGTACCGAGACCATCTACGACTCCACGTTCATCCTGCGACGCATCGACGAGCTCAACCCGGAGCCACCGCTCGTCTCCGCCGATCCTCTGATCGCTGCAGCTCAACGTCAGCTCGAAGACTGGTCCGACGAGTCGCTCTACTGGCAGCTCATGGCTCTACGCTGGATGCCGGCCAATGTCCCGGCAACGCTCGACGAGATCCTCGAAGGCGCCCCCTTCTACCTGCGTCCCATTGCTCGGGTCATGATCAAGCGCTCCGCGATCCCGACAGTCAGAGCGCAGGGTTTCGGACGACTTCCGGAGTCTGTTCTGGTGCGTGAGCTCGCCTTGCGACTCGACGACCTCATCACGCAGCTCGACGATCAGCCGTTCTTCTTCTCGGAGCATCCGAGTGTGGCTGATCTGGCGATCTACGGCCAGCTGACTGCGCTCAATCGCAAGCCCACGCCCCAGGGTCAGACGCTCCTTGCCGAGCGTGGTGCGTTGACCGACTTTCTCGCACGAGTCGAGACCGCGACGTCCACCACGAGCTCCGACGAGCCAGCGCCAGAGTGACCCACGACCGGAGCCCACGCCGATGAAGTCAACCGTCGAAACCGAAACTCGACTCCGCCCAAAGCCAGCCAGGACGCTTTCGATCGTCGTCGCGCTCGTCGCCTCGAGCCTGCTGCTCGCGTGCCAGGCCACCACCGAGTACGACCTGATCATCCGCGGCGGCACGGTGTACGACGGCAACGGCGGGCCACCCGTCCAGGTTGACGTGGCTGTTTCGGACGACGTGATTGCGGCCATCGGCGACCTTTCCAGCGAGCGTGCGGCCGTCGAGGTCGACGCCGCCGGTATGGCCGTAGCACCCGGCTTCGTGAACATGCTCAGTTGGGCAACGACCTCTCTGCTCGTAGATCCGAGATCACCCAGCGACGTCATGCAAGGAGTCACTCTCGAGGTCATGGGAGAGGGGATGTCCATGGGCCCGCTCACCGAGCCGATGAAGCAGCAGATGCAAGACCAGCAGTCCGAGCTCGACATCGAGATCAGCTGGACGACCCTGGGTGAGTATCTCGAGCATCTCGAGCAACGGGGTGTGGCCACCAACGTCGCTTCGTTCGTAGGCGCCACGACGGTCCGAATCCACGAGATCGGCTACGAGGATCGTCCGCCGACTCCCGAAGAGCTCGACCGGATGCGCGAGCTCGTCAGAGAGGCCATGCGGGAAGGCGCCATGGGCGTTGGCTCGGCGCTGATCTACCCGCCGGCCTTCTATGCCAGCACCGAAGAGCTGGTCGAGATCAGCAAGGCCGCTGCCGAGTTCGACGGCATGTACATCTCGCATCTGCGCAGCGAAGGAGCCCGTCTGCTCGAGTCCATCGACGAGCTGATTCACATTGCTCGCGAAGCCGGGATCAAAGCCGAGATCTACCACCTCAAGGCCGCCGGTCAGTCCAACTGGTCCAAGCTGAGCGAAGCGATCGCCAAGATCGAAGGCGCGCGCTCCGAGGGTCTGGAGATCACCACCGACATGTACACGTACATCGCCGGCTCCACCGGGCTGACCGCAACGATGCCGCCATGGGTTCAAGAGGGCGGCTTCGACGCTGGCCTCGAGCGGCTGCGAGACCCACGAACGCGGGCCCGCATCGAAGAGGCCATGGTCACGCCGACCGACGAATGGGAGAACATGTTTCTCTCGGTGGGTACGCCCGACAACATCTTGCTCGTCGGATTCCGCAAAGAGGAGCTGCGCCAGTACACCGGCAAGTCGCTCGCGGACGTTGCCGAAGAGCGCGGCACCCGCCCCGAGGCCACCGCCATCGACCTGATCCTGGAGGACGAGACTCGAGTGGAGACGGTCTACTTCATGATGACCGAAGAGAACGTGCGTCGTCAGATCCAGCTGCCGTGGATGTCTTTTGGTTCGGATGCAGCTTCGCTGGCGCCCCAGGGGGTGTTTCTCGACTCGAGCCCGCACCCTCGTGCCTACGGCAACTTCGCGAGGTTGCTCGGACGCTACGTTCGAGACGAAGGCCTGATCCCGCTGGAGGAGGCTATTCGCAAGCTGACGTCGCTGCCGGTCGACAATCTGGGGATTCAGCGCCGAGGCCGGCTCGTCGAAGGCCACTTTGCCGACATCGTGGTCTTCGACCCCGAGACGATTCAGGACCACGCCACGTTCGAAAACCCCCACCAGTTCGCCACCGGCGTACTGCACGTCTGGGTCAACGGCGGGCAGGTGCTGCAAGACGGTGAATTGACAGGCGCGACTCCAGGACGCGTCGTGAGGGGGCCAGGCTGGACCGGATGGAATCGTGACGGGGCCGCCGCGGGCGGCTAGCGAGCCAACTCGGCTGACCCTGAGGGGGGGGCTGATCGTCAGAACCGCCCTGAGTGCTGGAGTCCCTAGGTCTGGAGTCCCTAAGTGCTGGAGGACCTAGGTCTGGAATCCAGGCGCTGGAATAGACTTCCCCACAGTTTCACCAACTCAACTGGAGGCGACATGACCTCTTCGAGCGCACCCGTCTTCGGACGCCGTCTGATCGGGCTCCTCACCCTCGGACTGTTCTCGCCTGCTCTCAGCGGAGCGTCCGACGAGGCGACTCCTACCTTCAATCAGGACGTCAAGCCGATCCTGGCCGCCAACTGCATGGACTGCCATCGTGAAGGTGGCGCCAACTACATGGGTGTGGTCGCCCCGATGGCCTTCGGCGACTACGCCTCGGTGAGGCCCTGGGCTCGATCGATAGCGCGGCAGGCCGAAAGCCGGCAGATGCCCCCGTGGCACGCAAGTCCCCAACACGACGGCGTCTTCGTCAACCAGCGGACTCTCACGGCGGACGAGATTGCCACTCTCGTGGACTGGGTCGAGGGTGGAGCTCCGGAAGGTCCACCCGTCGACACGGCGCCTCCCGCTCCTGCGCCCGCGGGGGACTGGCAGATCGGCGAGCCGGATCTGATCGTCCGCTTCGAAGAGCCTGTGCTGGTAGAAGACGAAGTCGAGGACGTCTACAAGACGGTCACAGTGCGCATACCGGACGAGGACCTACCAGAAGACCGTTGGATTCGAGCCATGGAGTTTCGTCCGGGGAGCGACGTCGTCCACCACATCGTCATCTTCACGAGCGATCAGCGCGAGTCGCTCGGCTTCCCGCAAGGAATGCTGGGTGGCATGGGACCAGGCACCGACGCGACCGTCTTCCCCAGCACTCACGGACGCAAGCTCACTGCCGGATCGACCATCATCTTCAACATGCACTACCACAAAGAACCTGGCGAAGGCACCGCGGTGTACGACCGCTCCGAAATCGCGTTCAGGTTTCACGAGGGTCCAGTCGAGACCGAAGTTCATTGGGGCGCCGTCGGCACGATGGCCTTCTCCATTCCCCCAAACACGCCGAGCCACGAGGTCGTCGCCGAGCACACGCTGGAGCGTTCGGTCGATCTGTTCGCGCTGTTCCCACACACCCATCTGCGCGGCAAGGCGTCACGGATCTCGGCCATCTACCCGAATGGCGACGACGAGATCCTGCTGGACGTTCCCGAATACGACTTCAACTGGCAGACCAACTACATCTACAAGCAGCCCAAACGGCTTCCGGCCGGGACTCGGATCAAGGTGCAGATGTGGTACGACAACTCCGTTGATCGTGCCGAGCTGGCGGGCATCGACCCCACGAGGACGGTCACCTGGGGCCAACCCACGACCGACGAGATGATGTACGGCTTTCTCGACTACGCCTACGCAGACGACCCGCAGCCAGCGAGCGACGACTAGAACGTCAGAGGACTCGCAGGAGCTCTGCGGATCGGTCAGCCCGGCAGCGACTTCAGGGCGGCAAAGACCTCCCGAGCAGAACCCAGCCGATCCGCCGGCTCCTTGGCCAACAGCTGCTGCACGAACGATTCCCAGGCCTCGGGAATCTCAGGGACCAGATCACCGAGCCGAGGCGGCGGTGAGTGGATGTGCGCGTGGGCCAGAGCAGCCAGGTTGCCACCCGTGAACGGCTCACTACCGGCAAGCATGCGGAACGCGAGGACTCCCAACGAGTAGAGATCGCTCCGGGCAT
>JANQPS010000033.1 GCA_028285365.1 Thermoanaerobaculia bacterium
CTGCCTGAACGGCTCACGGGGACGGTCTTCGGTGATCCACCAGCGCTCGATCCAGGACAGCCCGACCGGTCCGACGTAGGTGTCTTCGTGGGTGAAGGCAGCGTCCGCTAGCGCGGTCCGCAGATCGACGAAGTCGTAGCCGCGATCCTGGATGCGCTCGAGTAGGGAATCGAGATGGTCGGCGTTGATGCGATTGGCGTGGATGAGGAGCACTTGCGGGATCGGTCGCCCTAACAGCTGCAGAGCCAGATCTTCGTAGTAGGCGAGCTTGGCCATCATGTAGGGAGCGTAGGCCTCGCCAAGACGCTGAGCGAGCTCGTCGTCGCTGCTGTCGAGCGCCAGATCGTAGGCGCGCGCGAAGATCCAGTCCGAGTTGTCGACGGTGACTGGCGCCACCTCGTAACCGTGGCTCTCGAGGAAACTCTCGAACTTCCGTTTGGTCTCGAGATCGCGGCCGGTGTGGAGGTAGGGGTGGCGAAAGTAGCGGAGCTCGGTGTCGCGGGTCTCGAGCAGGCGTCGGGTCGAGCGCTCTCCGTCGAGCACGTTCTGCTGGTAGCGCGCCAGCGGCGTGCGATTCAAGCTGGGGTGGGTGTTGGTGTGGTTGCCGAGCTCGAGACCGGCGTCGAGCCAACTCTCCAGCAGCGCGACGCGCTCGGGAGAGGGCTCGCTCGAGCCGGAGGCCAACAGCTTGTCTTCGTTCACGAAACCGATGGCCGGGACCTCGTACTGCGTCAGTGCTCCCAGGAGTCCCGAAGTGAGTTGCTGCCAGTCTTCCTGGGAGCTACAGGTGCACACCGCAGGAAGATCGTCGATGGTGACGGCCATCTGGCGCCGCGTGGACGGATCGTCGACCGATGCCGCTGCCGGCTCACGAGCTCCGCTCGAGGGTGATGAGGGTGACAGGGTCAACGACAGCACGAGGACGGCGGTGCCGATCCTGAGGCGACGTCTCGAGGTGTTGACGACCGTGTTCTGCATTCAGGACTCCACGCCTTCTCAGAGAGAGCGTGATGCGCCCGAGGTCGAAAGGAGCCCAGGCAGCTGAGTCAGCCCTCGACCTCGAATACCGCGTCGACCTCGACGGCCACGTCGAAGGGGAGAACCGGTGCACCCACAGCGAAGCGGGCGTGACGGCCTTTGTCGCCGAACACCTCGACCATGAGATCCGAAGCCCCGTTGATGACTTGCGGCTGCTGACCGAAGTCGGCCGGACAGTTGACGAATCCGCCCAGTTTCACGCAGCGGGTGACGCGGTCGAGGTCGCCCTCGCAGGCCTGCTGCAAGACCGCGATGATGTTGAGGGCGCACAGCCGAGCCGCCTGCTGACCCTCTTCGAGGCTGAAGGTGTCGCCGACCTTGCCGCGAAACTGGAGTCCGCCGTCCTTGAAGGGGACCTGGCCAGAGATGAAGACGAGATTGCCGGTCTTCACCCAGGGGACGTAGTTCGCGGCCGGGGCTGGCGGTTCGGGAAGCTCGATGCCGAGCTCTTGCAGGCGGGCTTGTGTGCTCATCGAAGGAGCTCCTCGTGATCCAGTTGGTGCTGACGGGGCGAGCGCGAGTATATTTCCAGTCCATGAGCGGCAACCCTCTCTCGGACATCGTCGGACCCGCCTCGCGGCACTACATCTCTCAGCGGCTTCGTCTCCACTATCTGGACTGGGGCAACGAAGACAAGCCGACGCTCCTGCTGGTCCACGGTGGACGCGACCACGCGCACAACTGGGACTGGGTAGCGAACGCGTTGCGTGGCGACTACCACATCATCGCGCCCGACCTGAGGGGGCACGGCGACAGTGCGTGGGCGATCGGCGGCATGTACGCGATCTCCGACTTCGTGCTCGACATCGCCCAGCTCCTGGAGGCCGTCGGCGACTTTCCCGTGCGAATCGTCAGTCACTCTCTCGGCGGAATGATCTCACTGCAGTACACCGGCTTGTTTCCGGAGCGCGTCGAGAAGATCGTGGCGATCGAGGGGTTGGGGCCGCCTCCGAAGCGGATCGCCGAGATGAAGGCGACTCCCGGACACGAGCGCCTGCAGAACTGGATCGCCGACATGCAGAAGCTGGCCGGTAGGACGCCGCGACGCTATCCGTCGGTCGAAGACGCCGCGCAGCGCATGCAGGAAGTCAACAGCTTCCTGTCCGCGGACCAGGCCAGACACCTCACCATTCACGGTGTCGCGCGCAACGAAGACGGCAC
>JANQPS010000067.1 GCA_028285365.1 Thermoanaerobaculia bacterium
GTCCGCGATCGTGTGCTTCGCCCCCGACACCATCTTCCACCTCGCAGCCACCTTCGAACGGAGCGCGGAAGAGCCCGGATTCTGGCGCGACAACGCTCAGCACAACGTCGTTGCGAGCGCACGGGTCCTTCAAGCAGCGCTGGCTTGCGACAATCTAGGGCGGTACATCTTCGCGTCGAGCTATCTCACCTACGACCCCGCGCAGTATCTACACGAGTCCGCATCCGCGAGCCCGCCACTCGACGAGCAGGCCCTCGTCCGCCCCCGCAACGTGTGCGGAGCGGCCAAGCTCCTTCACGAGATGGAACTCGAGCTTGTGTGCCACGGACCGGTTGGCTTCAAATGGATTGCGGCTCGCATCTTCCGGGTCTACGGCCGTGGCTCGCGAGACGTGATCAGCCGGTGGGTGCGGGCGGCCCTCCGGCACGAGCCGATCACCCTGTATGGCGCTTCTGGCTCCTTCGACTACATCTACGCCGACGACGTCGCGAACGGGCTCATCGCGCTCAGTAACGGCGGCCAGCAAGGGATCGTCAACCTCGGGTCAGGCCAAGCGCGCTCCGTCGCCGAGGTCGTCGACATCATCAGGGCCCACTGCCCCGACCTCGAGGTGCAGATCGGTGACGACCCTAAACAGCTCGAGCATTCTGAAGCCGGCATGACTCGTTTCGCGGACTGGACAGGCACCCGACCTTCGACCAGCCTCGAGACGGGTATCGCCAGCATCGTGGAGTTCGAAGCGGAACGGCTAGGCGGATGGCCTGCCGAGCGAACTGGACGAGCCAACGTCCTCGTGCTGTCCGCGTCCCGAAAGACGCCGCTCATCGATGCAACAAGGGATGCGCTGTTGGGCCTCGGCCTTGAGGGGGACGTGTGGGCGGCAGACTCGAGGTCCGAAGTGCCAGCAGCGTCATTCGCGGATCGGTTCTGGCAGATGCCACCGTTTGACGAACTCAGCGACGACGACTTCGTCGACTTCTGCGACGCCAACGACATCGCTCTCGTCGTGCCGACACGCGACGGCGAGCTGGCGAGGATCGCGCGGCTACGGCACCGACTCGCCGAGGCCGGAGTCCACGTGAGCGTGAGCCCGCCGGAGGTCGTCGACCTGTGCGACGACAAGTTGGCCTTCTCTAGCCGGTGCGCCGAACTCGGCGTGCCCGCCGTCCCCACCTTCACGACAATCGATCCGGTTCGCACCAACCGGATCGTCGTCAAGGAGCGTCGCGGAGCAGGAGGCCGTTCGATCGGCCTGGACCTCGACCCCGAAGCAGCGATAACGCACGCTATGCGATTGAGCGAAGCGGTGTATCAGCCCTTCGTAGGGGGTACCGAGTTCAGCATTGACGTCTACGTCGATTCCAGTGGGCGATGCCTCGGCAGCGTCGTGAGGTCACGTGACACCGTTCTCGCCGGGGAGTCGCAAGTGACGACCGTCGTCGATGACGCAGACATGGCTAGTTCCGCCCAAGGGCTAGCCGAAGCCCTTGGGCTGCGGGGTCACGCCATCTTTCAGGCCTTGAAGGAAGTCGACGGCGAGTCGTACATGCTCGAGTGCAATCCGAGAGTCGGAGGGGCCTCCACGGCCGCCTTCGCAGCTGGCCTCCACTCTCCGACGCTAATGCTGCAGGAGGCTCTCGGGCTTCCCGTCCGGCCCATTCCACCTCCAGCGGCCGGCCTTCGGCTATCGCGACGCCCAGTCGATCGCATCGAGTACCCGTGATCGTTGCATTCGACCTCGATGACACGCTCTATCCCGAGATCTCCTACGTTCACAGCGGGTTCAAGTGCGTTGCCAGGACACTCCAACGAGAGATGGGGCTCGACGCCGACGTGTCGTTCGCCGTCATGCGGTCCTCGCTCGAGTGCAACGGACGCGGCCGTCAGTTCGACGATCTTCTCGAGCACTGGGGGATGCGCACCCGAACGCGAGTGCGGGAACTCGTCAGAATCTACCGTCACCACGAACCGGACATCAGCCTTCCCGGCAGCTCGCGTGACGTACTGGAGAAGGTGCACTCCGAGGGGCACTGCCTCTACCTCGTGACGGACGGGCACAAGATCGTCCAGGCCAAGAAGCTGGATGCACTGGCCCTCTGGCCCTATTTCATCCACTGCTACCTCACGAATCGCTACGGCATGACTGCCAGGAAGCCATCGCCCCGCTGCTTTGAGCTGATGCTGAAGAGAGAGGGCGCTCCGGCCGCCGACCTCGTGTATGTCGGGGACGACCCAACCAAGGACTTCATCGGAGTCCGGGCACTCGGTGGCCGCACGATCCGCGTCATGACGGGCCGGCACCGAACCGCTCAGGCTCGCCCGGGCCACGAGGCGAACTACGAGGTGCCCTGCCTACCCCAGGTGCTCGACTCGCTGCGGGAGCTAACGGCGCCATGACCGTCCCGGAAAGGACTCACCTGACAGAGCACGGCTTCAGAAGGCTGTCGGCCGTGCCAACGGAGGAAAAGCTGGCCACCTACTACCGGGACAAGTATTTCCAGGAGAACCAAGGGGGATACGCCAGCGACTACGACGAGGCCGAGTTGCGCTACATCGAAGTGGTACTCAACCGGAAGCTCGCTGCGCTGCGGCGTTTCGCGCCGGAGGTTCCAGACACAGGGCGCCTCCTCGATGTCGGATTCGGAGAAGGACACTGCCTTTCGCGATTCGCTGCGATGGGTTGGTCGGTATCCGGCGTCGACTTCTCGGACGCGGCGTTGAGAGCACATCATCCGGAGTTCGCCGACCGCGTCGAGGTCGGCGACGTCGTGGAGGCGCTTGAACACGCGGTGTCGGTGCCTTCGCAGTTCGAGGTGATCTGGCTCGACAACGTGCTCGAACACGTCCTCGATCCACAACGATTGCTTGAGCTGTGCCGGCAGTTGATGTCGCCGACCAGCGCCCTCGTCGTAGAGGTCCCCAACGACTACTCGCCGGCCCAAGTCGACCTCGCTTCTCAGGGTCTCATCGACGACGAGTCGTGGGTGTTCGAGCCCGACCACGTGAGCTACTTCAACAAGGCCGGGCTTGCGTCCCTTGCTGATGCGGTGGGGCTAGTGGAACGCGGCGTCATTGCGGACTTTCCGATCGATTGGTTCCTCTATCACCCAGGCAGCAACTACTACCGGAAACCCTCAGCAGGACGGACCGCCCACCGAGCTCGGATCCACTTGGAGCTACTCATCGCGAGACAGTCCGCCGATGCCGTGCTCGATCTCTTCGAGGCCCTTGCGGCGTGCGAGGCCGGTCGACAGATCGTGGCCGTCTTCTCGGCAACCTAACGACCATCCACAACCAGGGCGGTGGCCACTCGGCGCGGGGAACGGCGTCGCCTCCCTCACCCGAGACATATCAGGAGCTCGACGACCACACGCTCAACGTCGGCGTCGTCCATCGCCGGGAACAACGGCAGCGAAATCAGCTCCGCGTACGCCGCTTCAGCCACAGGGGCATCCCCTTCCTTCCAGCCCAGCTCTCGAAACGCGGGGTGCAGATGTGCCGGCATGTAGTGGACCTGCACGCCGATCCCGGCTCGGCGGAGATTCTCGAAGGTCTCGCGACGCCGTTCTGCGGACACCCGGATCGGCAACAGATGCCATGCGGGTTCGGCGCGTGCATCGACGCCGAGAAAGGACACATCGTCGAGATCCGCGAGTGCAGCGCGATAGAGCTCCACAAGCTCCGCTCGCCGTTCCACGAAGCGCTCCAGCTTGGTCAACTGGCTGCGCCCGAGTGCCGCGTTGATGTCCGGCATCCGGTAGTTCAGGCCGAAGCTCTGGACCTCTTGGTGCCAAGGACCGACGTCGGGGCTGACAAGGCGCTCGCCATCGCGGACGAGGCCGTGGTTGCGGAAGGCGCTGACGGTTTCCAGCAGATCCGCGCCGGCGACCGCAACGGCACCGCCCTCTCCGGTGGTGACCGTCTTGACGGGGTGAAAGGAAAACGTGGTCAGGTCCGCGAGAGATCCGACCGGTGATCCGTCCCAGCGGGCGCCAAGCGAGTGCGAGGCGTCCTCCACGAGCACAGCGCCGGCATCGCCGGCGATCTTGCGCAGCGCCGACATGTCCGCCGGCTGGCCGGCGTAGTCGACGGCCGCGATTACCTTCGTCTTCGAAGTCACCGCTTCGCCCGCGGCCTCAGGGTCGATACACAGCGTCCGGTCATCGACATCGACGAACCTGACCGTGGCCCCGAGGGCCACGGCTGCGCTCGCCGTGGCGACGAACGTCAGCGGAGAGGTGACCACCTCTGTCCCGGGGCCGACACCAGCAGCGGCGTAGGCGCAGTGCAATGCGGCTGTCCCTGAGTTGACGGCAACGCACGGGACTCCGCCGCACTCGGCGGACAGCGCTGCTTCGAACTCGGCGACCGCCGGTCCCGTCGTCAGGAAGTCGCCGCGCAGCACTTCCACGACGGCAGCAATGTCGTCCTCGTCGACGGACTGGCGGCCGTAGGGAAGGATGTCCACGGTCACACGGCGGCCAGGACGCGCCGCAGTTCGTCGCCTTCGAGCCACAGATCATTGGTGTCGGAGCGATAGGCGAAGCCGTCAGGGAGTGTCTCCCCTTCGACATCGAGGTCACCGCCCCACGTCGCAAGCACCGGCTTGACGACGAAACGATCCTTCTGACGCACCGTGCGGTGCGCATCGTCCACGCTGATCATCTCCTCGTGGAGCTTCTCTCCCGGACGGATGCCGACGATGTCGATCTCGGCGTGGGGTGCGATCGCCGCCGCCAGATCGACGATCCGGGTGCTGGGGATCCGTGGGACGTACAGCTCGCCACCCTGCATCTGATCGAAGCTGTCGACGACGAACCGAACGGCCTGCTCAAGGGTGATCCAGAACCTCGTCATGCGGTCGTCGGTTATCGGCAGACGGCCTGTCTCGGCGAGCTTCCTGAACAACGGAATCACCGAACCACGGCTCCCCATCACGTTGCCGTAGCGCACCACGGCGAATCGCGTGTTCGAGTGAGCGGCGTAGTGGTTGCCGGCAATGAAGAGCTTGTCGGCACACAACTTGGACGCACCGTAGAGGTTGATGGGGCTCGACGCCTTGTCCGTGGATAGTCCGACGACGCGTTCCACCCCGGCGTCGATCGCGGCGTTGATGACGTTCTCCGCGCCAACGACGTTGGTCCGGATGCACTCGAATGGGTTGTACTCGGCGGTATCCACCTGCTTGAGCGCAGCCGCGTGAACGACCGCGTCGATGCCGTCCAGGGCCCTGTCCAGCCGGGACCGGTCTCGCACATCGCCGATGAACCAGCGGATCCGGCTGTCCTCACCGAAGTGGTTCCGCAGTTCCCACTGCTTCAACTCGTCACGTGAGAAGACAACGACACGCTTCGGCTCGAGGTGGTTGAGCGAATGCCGGAGGAACGCCTTGCCGAATGACCCGGTGCCCCCGGTGATCAGGACGGTCTTCCCGCGTAGGAACGTCACGACGACGATGCGTCGGTCTCGGGGGCCGTCGGCCGGCTTACGCCTCGCCGCGAGGCGTTGATGGCCGCGATCTCCGGGTGAGCTCTCGCCACGTCCAGAACCTCCGCCGTACTGGGAATCTCGGGCCAGTCTGGCAGATGAGCGAACAGCGCCCGTGCCATCTCCAGATCCTCGGGGTAGTCGATGGTCCACCGCTGTTCGGCGGCGAACCCACCGGGACCCAACAGACTCACACGCCTGAGGTCGGGATTCCGCCGCATCCACGGCGACACGTGCTCGCGGTCGTCGGAGGCGATGGCGCTGGCTGCCGCCTCCTCCAACAGGTCTCGGGTGAAGGCCTCGCAGTCCAGTCCATGAGGCCAAAGGGGGGGAACGTTGTTGGTCGCGTAGTCAGCCGCTCCAGACGCGACAAGTTCGAGCACGTCGGCCGCTACGACTGGGTCAATCAGCGGGCAGTCCGACGTCACCCGCATGATCACGTCGGCGCCGACAGCCTCGGCAGCAGCGTGGTAGCGGGAGAGCACATCGTGCTCGTCACCACGGACCACGGCGGCACCACGCGTGTTGGCCAGCTCGGCGACTGGCTCGTGCTCCCGACCGGCAGGGACGGCCACGACGACGGCGTCAACACCTGGGATCGTCGCACACCTCAGGACGACGTGGTCGAGGACTGGTCTCCCGGCCAGGTCGAGGCTGACCTTTCTCGGTAGGCGCGTGGACGTCGCTCGCGCCTGAACCACGACCGCTGCGCGGACCCGGCCTCGCGCTACCACTTCGTGCGTCCAGTCACAGTCGCGCACCTACGGGCGAGACCGGACCAGCAGGCCGAGGTGGCGACAGTCGCTCAGCGATGCGGGCGCCGATGGTGACCGTGCCAGCAAGCAGCACGAGGCGCATCGGTGACCCCATCGCGTAGCCGTACGGAAACGCGAGCATCACAAGAGCAATTCCATAGGCCGTGGCGATCCTACGTTGCGCAGAACCCTGCGCCCGGAGCTTTCGCTCAAGTCCAGAGAACACAGCTCCTCCGACCATGCCACCCAAGAAGACCCCCAAGAACCCGAACTCGTAGTACCACTCCCCCCAGGCGGCCAATGGCCAACCAGTCGTCGACCCCGGTATGTACGCCTGGCGCACAGACAAGCCCAGCTCGTTGGGTGGCTTTGACGGCCAGATGGCTCGTGGAACCACCCCGACTGCACCACCGACGAGGTGGGCTCCGTTGCCGCGTGACACCTCTTCGTCAAGATCGCGGAGCACAAGCAAGGTGTGGTCAAAGTTGTTCGAGTTGATTGCGTCGACTATTCGCTCGACCTGGCCCGGAGCCTCGCCTGATTCAAAGGCTTGAAACTGTGAGTTTCTCAGGTCCGCAAGACTGGCTGCTGCAACGGCCCCTACCAGGACTATGCAACCGAGGAGCGCGAACCGGACAACCGGGCTCCATCGACTCCGGCCTTGCCGCGCGGCTGAGTGGCTCCGATCCTTCCTGATGCTGAGTGAACCGAACGCCATGAGCAGGAATGGGAGAATCGCTGCGGACCTGTCGCCGAAGAGTAGGGCCACTGCGCTGGAGACCAAGACCGAGATCAAGACGACACGACGCTCGAATCGGGCAGAGCTGCTATCGGTCAAGGCCACGTACGCAAGCGCGCAGTACACAGCTGACATCTCAGGAAACGCTTCGACAAAGTTCAACGATCCGAAAGGACTGCCCGCTCGAACACCCGCAATCGTAGACCCGAAGCCAACCTGTCGACCGACATACAAGAACTGAAGAACGCAGATCGTTGACAACAAAACGGAGGAGCGGGCCAAGGCCGATTCGGATGACCTGGACAGCCTCAACACGTTGACAGAGACCGCCACTCTGCCCACCCTTTGCGACACGACGAATCCGAATGCGAGGGCAGCAAGCCACCCAACCGTAAGGCACGCTGCGAGGAACACCAGTTCGTCGAAGGCCTCCCAGCTCTCCGTCCTCGGGTGGAGCTGAGCGGGGTCGAGGCCAATGAGCGCGGCTCGGAAGCCGACATAGACGCACACAAGCCACATCGATACAGATAGCGGCGAGAGCCAATCACGGGCGAGCAATCTTGATACGAGCAGGGCAGAGCCCCAGATCACGAGGGCCGCCGCGAAGCCAGCCACTAAGGCCGCCGTTCCAACGGTGCGTCCCCGGACCGAAACAGCACCACAAGGCACGCAGCGACAAGCACCGGCGCGGCAGCACTGAGCCGAGCAGCCGGGGGCCAACCATCCGCCGCGGTGCTCGTGCCCCAGATGACCAAACCGCCAGCCATGGCCGGCACGGCAACGCGGCAGGTAGTTGCCCAGAGGGTCGCAAGGACTTCAGGATGCGCCCTTGCGTGCATGAGCGCCATTAGAGCACCAATCGCGATCTCCGCGGCCGACACTCCCAGCGCGATACGAACCGGGTCCTGAGAGACGATGGCGAGGCACGCGACAATGACGACGACACTCGTGAATCGCAGCGTCATCATTCCTGCCTGCCAACGCTCTCGGCCTGCGCCCCAGGCGCTGGAACTCAGCACTGCT
>JANQPS010000084.1 GCA_028285365.1 Thermoanaerobaculia bacterium
TCGAGCCTCAGAGGCCAGCTCTCCGGAGGTGTTCTCGAGATTTCCGAGGCACGGGAGGATCCTCGGTAGTTCGAGGAGCCGTCACAACGCTCAGAAGACCAGCCGAACTCCGACCGACGGGAAGATCCCTGGCCACCGCTCTGGCTCGCGCACGAGTTGCTCGTCCTCGACGACGTGGTCGAAGCCGGCCAGATTCTCGCGATCCAGGACGTTCTGGATGTCGACGAAGAACGAGACTTCGCCGAACCGAGTCTGCCAGGAACGCGAGAGACGCAGATCGAGACGATGATGGTCGTCCAACCTCTCGCCGAAGAGCTCGCCGAGCAGGAGATCAAACGACTCGATCGGTTCGCGGACGTCGTCACTGGGGTCTTCGCTGTCGTCATCTCCGTCCCTGTCGTCTTCGTCGAGCTCTTCGCCGTCGTCATCATCGAACGGCGCAACAGGGACCAGTGCAACGGCCGTTGTCGGCCAACCGGTTCGATAGCGATAGCTCAGCGCCAGCTGCCAGCCGCCGATCTGCCGGGCCGCGAGGAGACTCAAAGCGTGAGGTTGATCGTTCGGGCCCCGCAGGCGTCGTCCTTCGATCTCCAGTCGTGATGAGGATGCCGTGTAGCCCAGCCACCACGTCGTCTTCTCTCCGAGTCGACCTTTGATCAAGGCTTCGAGTCCGTACGCTTCGATGCGGTCGACCGCGAGCCGGACGCGGTCTCCTTCGGCTTCGGGAAACTGATTGAACGGTTCGAAGAGATTGGCGAAGTAGGGGCGCGGGTCGGAGACTCGCCGGTCGTAGAGCTCGAGGCGAAGAGCACTGAAAAAGCGCCCGTCGAATTGCTTCTCGTAGCCCAGAAAGGCGTGACTCGATTGCTGTGGCACGGTCAGGGTCGTTTCGCCGTCTTCGATCTGCAGCTCGTGCGCCCTCTGGCTCTGGTGGAATCGGCCCCAACCGATTCGGAGGACTCCAGTGTTGCCGATCTGGCGGGCGGCGTTCACCCTGGGGCTCCAGACCCGCTCGCCGACTTCTTCGTGGTCGTCGACGCGTGCCCCGAGGCTGATGACCCAGCGATCGGCCAGAGACCAACGTCCGTCGATCCACAGGTCGCGGTGCTCGTCCTCGAGATCGCCTCGAAAGCTGACGAGTGGCCCCGGACTCGTAACCAGCGGTGAGATCAAGCGAAACCCTCGCTCGGCCTCGTTCTGGTACCTGGTCTCGGAGTTGAACCGTCGGACGTGCCAACCCCATCTCAGATTGCGGCCGCTCCAGTTGTCGTGTTCCCACGTCTGCGAGAGGCCTGCGACGTCGAGCTGGCGGCGGTCGTCGATGGTAAAGCGCTGCTCTTCTTCGTCTTCCAGAGCTTGTCGTTCTCGGTCGATGTCGCTGATCGATGCGCGGGTTTCGAGCAGTACGTGGTCGCTCAGCGTAGTTTGAAGAGACAGCCACAGGTAGGTCGTGTCGTACTGGGTACTCAGCCGTTTGAAATCTTCTTCGTCACGCTCCGTGAGCTCGAGTGCGTCGTGAGCTCGAAGCCAGTTGGCGCGCAGCCTGTGTCTTGGTGTGATTCCGAGGTCCAGCTTGGTGTAGAGGTCCCAGAACTCGGGATGCTCCTTGCCGAAGAGCCGGCTCGTGAGGTCGAGTGATCCTCGTCGCGCGGTGCTCAGCCAGCCTCCATCGCGGTCGCCAAAACTGCCCGAGCTGGAGACGAGCGCTGCGAGGGCGCTCAAGGAGACCTCGGTGCGAAGGGAACGCGACGGCTCGCGCGTCCGGAGGTCGAGGACGCCTCCGAGACGGTCGCCAAAGCTAGCTGGAATGCCGCCCGTTCGGAGGCTTGCGCTGCGTAGGTTCTCGGTAGCTACCATGCTGATGGCGTTGTCGTACTCCTTGAGGTGGTAGCCGTCGTAGAGCTCCTGGCCGTCGAGGGTGACTTCGAGCTCGTCACGCCGTCCGCCACGAACGGCAAACTGAGCCGAGAGGTCGTTCGAGGTGTTGCCGGGGAGGATCTGAAAGGCTCGCTGGACATCGCCGGCGAGATGGGGCAATGCCTCCACCGCTTCTCGCGTCAGGGCGAGCGGCGCGCTGCGTTGTTCGCCCAGCAGGTCGAAGCGGCTCGGGACGACGAGGATCTCGTCGTTGAGGAACGGGGCTGGCTCGATGGTGGTGGACAGTCGCGTGCGCTCGCCGCCCCAGACCTCGAGTCGTGGCGATTCCGGCGGGAGGTAGCCGCTCTTGCGTATCTCGAGCTCGACCGCCCCCGGGTTCAGGCCGTCGATGACCCAGTAGCCGGACGAGTCACTGGTGACGACGTGACCGTTGTCGACTCTCGTCACGACGGCGCCTGCAACGGGCTCGCCGCTGAGTGCGTCCATGATCGTGCCCACGACGGATCCGGTGATCCCCCGGTCTGCGACTACGAAGAGCACGTCCTGACGACGGTTGGCTGATAGTCCAAACGGACTAAGAAGCTCGAGGAGCTGGGTCTCGTCGTCGTCAGCCGTAGGGAGATGCCGGACTTCGAGAGTGGGCCCGATCAGTTCTGTCGTATAGAAGACCTCGAGTCCGCGATCTCGCAGGATCTCGATCGCGCTGGCGAGCGACATCCCTTTGTGAATATCCCCCTTTTCGGGAGTCTCGCCCGAAGTTTGAGCAAGCGAGGCGACCGCTGCTGTCATGAAGACAGCCAGAGCCAGCATCGCCAGGCGACAGCGGGCGCGTGACCGAATTGGCTTGCACGCGATGGGAACCGCTGTGCTTGCGGACTGGATGTGGTGTGGCTGAGTCAACGAACGCTTCGTCATGGCAGCGTGGCGATGAATGGCGCCTCTCGAGGGGATGTTCGTCGGCAATCTCGCTCGGCGAGCAAAGCTGTGAGTTCCTCGATTGGATGCAGGTGCTCGCGAAATCCTTCGCAGTGTCTTCGAGAATTGGTAGGTCTATTGTGAAGCACGCCATTTCACCGCGATCGCGGCGAGGTATTGGTCGTCGACGAGGCGGGTGATCGCGCTCAGAATGAAAGGCGTCTACTAGCGCTGAGCCCGGATTTCTTGGAGGCCCTGATGAGCGACGATACGGACACACAGCGAGCAGCGGCGGCCATGGTCGAGCCGTGCGTCGGACCCGTGGTTCTCGAGGGGAGCTTCGTTCGGCTCGAGCCGCTGACCCTCGACTACGTCCAGCCTCTTTGCGACGTAGGACTCGACCCCGAGCTCTGGCGCTGGATCCCTTATGCCGTGACGACTCCGGACGAGATGCGCGAGTACGTCACGGATGCGCTTCGTGAGCAGGCGGCAGGCCATGCGCTCCCGTTTGCCACCCTCGAGAAGGAGACCGGCCGGGTCGTGGGTAGCACGCGCTACGGTGCCATCGTCCCCGAGCACCGCCGACTCGAGATCGGCTGGACTTTCGTCGCCACGCCGTGGCAGCGATCGGTGATCAACAGCGAGGCCAAGCTGCTCATGCTGCGGCACGCTTTCGAGAGCCTGAGCATGAACCGCGTCGAGCTCAAGACCGACTCGCTCAACGAGCGATCAAGACGTGCGATCGCGGGGATTGGTGCGACTCAGGAAGGGATCTTCCGCAACCACGTCGTGTGTGCAGACGGCAGGCTACGTCACTCGGTCTACTTCAGTATCGTCAAGGACGAGTGGCCTGACGTCCGAGAGCGGCTCGAAGCCCGAATCGAGCGTCTTGCCGCGCAGGACTGACACGACGTCGGAGAGGCTTTCCTCAGGAGGAAGGCCGGTCTATGGGGGCATCAAGAAGTGACCGTGGGCGGCGGCGATCGGTTTGTCGCGGCGCTGCTGCCAGGCCTCGGCGCGGACGTTGGACACGCGTCGACCTCGTTTGAGCACCGAGGCGGTCACGAACGTGTCCAAAGGTTGGCCCGAGCGCAGGTAGTCGATGGTGATGTCGATCGTCTTGGGAAGGGCCTGACTCTCGGTGTCGTCGAGTAGGGCGACGATCGCCGCAGTTTCGAGGAACGAGCCCAAGACGCCGCCGTGAAGCGCTGGCAGGGTGACATTGCCCACGAGGTCGTCAGAGAAGCGCATGACGGCCAGCGCCTCGCCGTCGCTGCAGGCTTCGATGCCGAGGAAACGCGCGTACGGAATCCGTTCGAGAAACGCGGCGACCCGCTCGGCGGATGGTGACGTGTCGCTCATTCGGTCGGTCCTGGCAACGCTGGAGCAGAGCCGGGCCGGGGAGCGCTCGACGACAACATGAAGGTCGCCGTGGCCGTTGCGATCGGTTCGTCTTCGGACTCATGGTAGGCGGTACCGCGTACGAACGCGATACTGCGCGTGATCTTGTAGCAGTGAGCCGTAGCGAAGAAGTCGAGTCCTGGTGTTGCCGGCTTCATGTAGTCGATCCGAAGGTCGAGCGTCGCGATCGGGACCCAGTCGTCGAGCGCGGTGTGCACCGCCATTCCTGACGCATTGTCGAGCGTCGAAGTGATGACGGCGCCGTGAATCACACCAGTCTCGGGATTGCCGACGAGGTGCGGGGCATATGGGACCCGAAGGGTCGCGCGACCGGACTTGGATTCCACGACGTGCATTCCCAAGGCCCGGCTGTGGGGGATTCGGGCGAGGAGGGTGCTCCGCGAAGCCACGTCGGGACGATTCGTCTGGTTCGGTTTTGGTTCTTGGCCGCGGCGACTCATGGTTGCTGATCGTATCGGGTGCTCAGCGACGACTGCGAGCACGCAGACTGGAGAAGTTGGCCAGCTCGGCCGCTCGTCCGGCCAGGCCGCTGAAGGCCGACAAAAAGGGAGGGGTGATGTCGACGCGACCTTCTACAATCTGGCCTTCCGCATGAGTTGGCCAGGGGTTCCTTGGCTTCAAGGAGGTTCGATAGCGATGAGCTTCAAGTTCGATACCCGAGCTCTGCACGCCGGTCAGCACCCCGATCCCGCAACCGGTGCCAGGGCAGTGCCAGTTCACAACTCGACGTCTTACGTCTTCGAAGACACTGGACACGCAGCAGGGCTCTTCGATCTGCAGGAGCCCGGTCACATCTACTCGCGGATCAGCAATCCGACGGTGGCTGTGCTCGAAGAGCGGATTGCGGCGCTCGAAGGTGGAGTGGGCGCGGTGGCCACCGCGTCTGGGATGGCGGCCCTTCACCTGATCGTCGCGACCCTGCTGTCATCGGGTGACGAGATCGTTGCGAGCCAGGCCGTTTACGGCGGCTCATACAACCTCCTCGAACACACGCTCCGCCGTTTCGGTATTCAGACTCACTGGGTGGAGCCGCACGGTGATGCGATTCGTCGAGCCATCACCGACCGGACGAAGCTGGTCTTCGCCGAAACGATCGGCAACCCGAGGATGAATGTCCTCGACTTCGAAGCGGTGAGTTCGGTCACTCGAGACGTTGGCGTGCCCCTGGTCATCGACAGCACGTTCGCAACACCGTTCCTGTGTCGTCCGCTAGAGCACGGCGCGGACATCGTCATGCACTCTGCGACCAAGTTTCTGGGTGGTCACGGGATTGCGCTCGGCGGAGTCATCGTCGATTCCGGTCGCTTCGACTGGGCCCGTAGCGAGAGGTTTGCGTCCATGACCGAGCCGAGTCCCGGTTACGCGGGTGTCGCGTTTGCCGAGCACTTTGGTCCGCTCGCCTTTGTCATGAAGGCTCGCCTGGAGGGCCTGCGAGACTTCGGTGCTTGCCTCAATCCTCAGGCGGCGTTCTACCTCCTCCAGGGCATAGAGACCTTGCCGTTGAGGATGAGGCGCCACTGCGACAATGCGCTGACGGTCGCGCGCTGGCTGGACGAGCACGAGCACGTGGGGTGGGTGTCTTATCCCGGTTTGGCGTCGCACGCCGATCACGCCCTTGCAGAGCGCTACCTGCCGGATGGTGCCGGAGCCTTGCTCACGTTCGGAGTTGCTGGTGGACGCGAAGGTGGACGCGCCTTCA
>JANQPS010000087.1 GCA_028285365.1 Thermoanaerobaculia bacterium
CTCCGGCTCCGTACTCGGCTGAGAGAAACACACGATTCTCGATGACCAGCGGGGTTGCCGCGTTGACCGAGCTGCGGATTCGCGTCTTGTGGGCGAAACGAGAGTGGATGGTTCCGTCGCCGGGAGCCAACGCCAGGAGGCCTTCTCGCGTGAAGAACAGCGCGAGATCCTGATCCCTGACCCTCGTCAGGGTAGGTGAGGAGTAACTCTGCTCGTCGTCCGCAACCTGCCAGATGGTCTTGCCGGTCTCGAGATCGAACGCGACGATCCCGGCGCCTTCTCCGCCCACGTTGAGTAAGACCCGTCCATCGAGCACGAGTGGGGCGGTGGCCACTCCGAAGAACCCCTTGGGAACGTCGAACTCGCGACGCGTGTCGCGCTGCCAGAGTTGCTTGCCGTGGGTCAGAGACCAGGCGGTCAACTCACCTCCAGCGCCCACCGTGACGACGCGACCGGAGGCGACTGTGGGAACGACGCGTGGTCCGTTGTCGAAACCGAAGTCGTCGCGATAGCGGGTCGGTGTCGTGCTTCTCCAGAGAGTCTCACCAGAGGCGGCGTCGAACGCTTCGAGGACCTCGTCGTTGCCTTGGCGGTGAAACAGGAGCACGCGATTCCCGACGACTGCCGGTCCGGCAAACCCCGTTCCGACATCGCGACTCCAGATCTCCTGCGGGCCGCCCGACCGAAAAGACGGAATGGTGTCTCCGGGGATGACACCGTTGCGACTCGGCCCCAGGAGATTTGGCCAATCCGAGCCGGGGGTCTGGGCCGGGAACGAGAGGCAGACGACGAAGAAAGCGGCAAAGCGTCTCATGGGCTCACTCAATCTCCTGGAAGGTCACGAGTCCAGGGGAGTCTTCGGCGGCACGCAACAAAGAGATGCGGTCCCTCGCTCACACGAGATCCTGGACCTGGCTCTGGCTGCGCGGGTAGATCTCGAAGGCTATGGCAGGAGCCGGACCTCCAGGTCGCGGTAGGTCCAGCCATAGCTCGGAACCTCGACGTCGCCGCGCTCGAGGCCGATCTCGAGGCGTTGTACGGAGCTCGTATCGAGGAAGGGGGCATCGATGTCGTGCGTCACCTGCGCGATGACCGAGCCGTCCAGACGGAGCAGCGTCGCCCGTGAGGTTCGGTTGCGCGCGTCGTAGAGAAAGTCGACCCTGAAGGTCTGGCCTGCGCTGAGGAAGGCGTCAGCGGTGGGGCGCTCGTCGTCGAGAATCGAGTTGTTGATCAGCAGGTTCCTGCCCGGTCCTCTCAGATTGACGTAGGCAGGGGTCTGGGGCCACTGGGTTCTACCGTCGGATCCCACCGGGACGAGCCAGAAGAGCGAGTGAAGTCCCTCCGGGTCGATGGTCGACCACCCACCGTGTGTGACCGTCATCTGAAGGCTCAGCGCTCCGTAGGAGTTGGCCGGTGGATCGAAGTCGATCTTGATCAGTGGTTCGGCAGGCGAGGGGATCAGGAACACCCCGCGACGCTCGAGACAGAACTCTTGGCTGGTGCACTGCAGTTGACCCGGAACGTTCAGCGCGGACGATCCATCGGCGGCGGGCCGCAGGGTTCCGAGCACCCCGGTCTCGATGTTGCGTACCACCGAGAACGAGTAGGCGGCGCCGTCGCACATCACTTGAATCCGCGCATCACGTATCGATGAGCTGCCGGCAGCGAGGACAGCGTCCGAGAAGTAGGCCAGCGACAGTGGCGGCACGACCAGACTGGTCACGTTGATGAGGGCCTGGCCACCAGCACTGATCACCTGGACCAGACAGGTATTGGCAGCCCCAGAGAGATTGACCAAGCCATAGCTCGTTCGATGGCTCTCGTCGCGAATCCAGCCATTGACCAGGTGAAACGTGCCGGCCGCGATCAGCTCCTCGGATCCGACGACGGGAACTTCGGTGCTGCTCTCGTCACCGCTCGAGTTCGTGGAGACCAGTCGCGCGCTGACCCCGACTCCGCCAGGAGCGCTCACCTCGAGGAGTCCTCGCCCGCTGCCCTGAGTGACTTCGGTGAAGATCCTGGTCTCGAATGCCGGGACGACTTCAGTCACCGGCGCGAAGTCCGGCGGCCGCTCGACCCCGTTGTCCCCCTGCGGAATGAAGTGCATCGAGACTGTGACGGACTCACTCGTCGTGTTCGTCACCAGTACCTCGGTGCTCATCGTGATCCCGTCCTCGACCGTGGACGACGCGAGCGTCACGTAGACGGTGCCGGCGTGGGCAGGCAGTGACCCCAGAAGCAGCGCGAGCAGCAGTCCGTAGAGGTGGCCTCCGACTGGGTCCGCTCGCAACGGACGCATAGCGGGGCCTCGTGCTGGATGGTTCGTTATGGCCAAAGATGCTACGTGTCGGTAGATGACGTTGTCGCAGGACACCTCTTCATGCACCGGAAGAGTGTCTGCTGCTCGTGCGCGTCTGTTGTGCCCGTAAACCTAACGAATTGTGTAGTTTAGCTCGCCTGCGAGGGATGAGTTGGGTGTCATTCGTGTCGAGCTGCGGACTTCTCCGAGGTTACCTGCAAGCCGTCCTCTATCGCCACTCCGCAAAGACTCCTTCCCCGTCATCCTCGAAGGCTCCCTCTCATCACTCGCGAAGACTCCTTCCCATCACTCGCGAAGGCTCCCTCACCACCACCGGCCAAGTGCCCCCCTCCCTCATCTTTCCGCGAAGGCTCTCTCCCACCACGGTGAGGGCCTCTCCCGTCACTCAGTGAAGACCCTTCCGCCCGTCACCCGTGAAGGCCGTTTCGCGCGTCACCCAGTGAAGGCTCGTTCCTTCGTCTCTCCGTGAAGGCCCGTTCCCTCGTCACTCAGCGAAGACCCGTCCGCTCGTCACTCAGCGAAGGCCCGTTCCCTCGTCACTCAGCGAGGGCCCGTCCGCTCGTCACTCCGAGCCCCCTTTCCGCCGTCGTTCCGAGCGTAGCGAGGAATCTCAACGAAATCGTGCGGACGTCGACCGCTCTCTCCCACGAGCCCGGATGCGCCACCTACCCCCTGCGCTGGGCGAGGCCGCACTGCGCCGTCGACCGGGACTCTGAGCGGTCCCGGTTTGGTGGATGAACCGTCTACTGAGACATGGCCCGTTCGGAGGACGACGGGCCACGCTCAGCGCTGCTCGTCGATCCACTCGGTCATTAGTTCATCCAGAACTGACAGCGGCAGCGATCCGTTTCCGAGCAGGGCGCTGTGAAAGTGGCGAAGTGAGAATCGATCGCCGAGAGCTTCCTCCGCTCGGCGACGAATCTCGAGGATCTTGAGCTCTCCGTGTTTGTACGCAAGCGCCTGACCTGGATAGGTGATGTAGCGGTCCACCTCGGCTGTGACGTTGAGAAGCGTCAGTCCGGTGTGTTTCATCATGTAGTCGATCGCCCTTTGGCGTGTCCAACCTTTGGCGTGTATGCCGGTATCGACCACCAGTCGGCACGCCCTCCACATCTCGTAGATCAGTCGCCCGAAGTGCTCGTACGGTGTCTTGTAGATGCCCATCTCGATCCCGAGTTTCTCGGTGTAGAGCCCCCAGCCCTCACCGAAGGCGTGGATGTAGTACAGCCGCCTGAAATCGGGAAGATCAGGGATCTCCTGTTGAATCGAGATCTGGTGGTGGTGGCCCGGCACCGCCTCGTGAAGCGAGAGGGCAGGCAACTCGTAGAGCGGTCGACTCGCGAGGTCATAGGTGTTGACGAAGTAGGCGCCGGCGCGCGTCCCGTCGGCTGCACCGGGCTGGTAGTAAGCCGTCGTCGTCTTGGGTGCTGTCTGCGCGGGCACCCGGAGAATCCCGTAGGGGTTGCGCGGGAGCTCTGAGAAGAAGGCCGGCATCAGCCTGTCAGCCTCTTTCGAGATCCGCGCAACGATCTGCATGTACTCCTCGGCGTCGTCAACGTAGAACTGCGGGTCGGTGCGGAGAAACTCTCTGAACGCAGCGAGATCACCTTCGAAGGCGACCTCCTCCTTGATCGCCGTCATCTCGGTTTCGATCCTGGCGACCTCTCGCAGGCCCAGCTCGTGAGCCGTGTCCGCGTCCGTTTCCAGGCTGGTGTAAAAGCGGACAAAGTGATCGTAGAGCTCGCGGCCGTCGGGCACCGATGACAGCCCAATCTGTTTCCGACAGAACGGCAGGTAGTTCTCCTCGAAGAACTCGTGGTATCGGCGCAGCGTTGGATTGACGACGGTTTCGATCACTGTGCGGGCTTCACTTCGGAGCTCGCGCTGGAGGTTCTCGTCGAGCCTCGTGAGAGGTGAAGCAAACCATGTGTAGAAGGCGCTCTCCTCAGGAGTCTCACTCACCCAGTCGATGATCGTGTCGCCATAACCATCGAGAACCTCGCAAGGTTGGGTCCAGCCCGTCTCGGCGCCGCGCGCTTCCAGTGCCATGACCTGATCCATCATCGGACCAAAGGCACGGAGCCGTTTCAGCAGGTCACGGTAGTCCTGTTCGGTCCTGTTGGGCATAGCCATGACGACCTGGGCGAAGCCGGTGTGCATGCCGCCCATGGTGTTGAAGGTGATGTAGCGCCAGTCGAAGTCCAAAGTGCGGCGCTCGTGGCGCAATACCCACTCGAAAGCCTTGTAGTTGACGACGTTGGCCTTCGTGAGCGCGCTCGTTGGGATGTCTTCGAGCTCTCGCAGGGCGTCGTCCATTCGTTTCTTGCGGGCTTCGAACGCAGCGTCGCTGAAGTCGTCGACGCGGTCGCGGTTGGCGGTCGAGCCGAACATGTTCGCGGCGATCGGAGTGGCCTCCATCTCCGCTTGCCAGTAGCGGTCCATCAGCTCGCGGAGCTGTTCGTCGGCGGGGCTGGCAGCGAAAGCAGGCAAGACACTGATCAGGATGCAGACGACCAGGCAGCCGCCGGTGATTGGTGTGCGGTTCATGAGAGATTCTGGCCTCGAAGTCGGTGACAGATGAAGGTACAAAAACGCGGAGTGGTCACTGCT
>JANQPS010000103.1 GCA_028285365.1 Thermoanaerobaculia bacterium
GGCAGTCGTGGGAGCGCCTGCGAGCGCGGCGACTCGAGCAGCCGAGCTGGATCGACGTTCGAGTGGCGTTCCTGCGGGTCGAGACGCTCACCCGCGAACGGGTTCGAGCATCTTTCCTGCAGCAGTATCGGTCTGATCGCTTCTCGGACCTGACCCGCAAGACCGTCGAGCTCAGTCTGGACGGTGGATCGTGGCGGATCGTGCGCGAGAGTGCGGAGTCGATGCGCTGAGCTTAGCCGGTGAGCTGGCAGGCAACGATGGACGCTGAGGCTCGGTGGTCAGCTATGGTGATTCGGGGGGCGTGTCCGTCGAGGTGACTTCAATCAAGAGAGTGGTCAGCTCGTCGATCTCCGACTTCTCGAGCAACTGTCCGAGATGCTCCGTACGCTCGGCGCCGAGGTCGCGAGCGACGATCGGCGGCACGTCTCGAAAGGCCTCCAGAATCCGAGTGCCCAGGGTCAAGAGGACGGGCCGGATCTCGTCGAGCTGAAGAGACGGAGCCGAGCTCGAACGAGCCTGAATCCGCTTGGCGAGGTCGATCAACAACGTGAACAGCCGCCGAGCCGCCTGCGAGTCGACTCCGAGTCGCTCGGCATCACGAGCCACGGCGTCGAGGACCACGCGCTCGCGCTCGAGGTCTTCTATGGGCACGTCGCGATCTCTCTTCCAGGCTCCGACAGCAGGCATCAGTTCGAGTCGACGCCCGATCAGGTCGAGTAGGTGATCGAGCTCGCCTCGCGGCTGAGAGTGTCCGAAGTGACGCTGACGTTGCCCGTCGATCCATGACTCCTCCACAGCGAGCCAGGCGTCGAGCTGCAGAGCCAGTTCGGATCCTCCCTCGGAGGTCACCCAATAGACCTTGCGATCGACAGCGGGTTCGCAGTCGTAGGGCACGTCACCAGCGAAGTGGCTGACCTCGAAACTGTCGGTGACAAAAGCATCCACTTCGCTGCGGCTGAGTCGCAGAGGCAGAGATTCGTTGTCGTCGACTGCCAGGATGTCGGCAGATTCTCCGAACTCGGATCGCGCCCAGCGCTCCAAGATCCCCCCTTCGTTGACCGCGATCGACGTCGGTTCTTCGGCTCCGACGACGCAGGGACCTCCGATGGCCAGCGCGCGAGTCATGGTGCCCGTGACCGCTCGAAACGGTCGCCAGGTGATTCCTCCGACGGCGACGTCGAACTGCGACGACTGGACGGCGTCGCTCAGCTGGGGCCAGTCGAAGTCGTGCCAGACGATCTCGTAGCCGGAGTGTTCGGCAAAGCGCTCGATGACATCGATGTCGAATCCCTCGCCGCGTAGCGAGAAGGGTGGATAGTCGCCGCTCGTACCTACGCGCAGGACGCGGGCCGTTTCGGCTGCAGTTTGCTGGGTCGGCTGAGCGCACGCCAGTGCGAGCAGGTACGTGACCGCAGCGACGAGCGCCATGACGGTCCGAAGCGGCGTCTCTGCGGAGCCTTCGGATCTGGGGGCGTTGCGTGAAGATAGTTGCCAGCGCATCTGGATCGCAGTCTCTCGTGAGTCGAGGTTGCTGTCAAAATGGAGCGGTCGTCGAGACCCGTCGCAGTCGAACTGGTCGGTTTGCCGGCCGCGTGCTGCTGGTTCGTGCTCAGCCAGGGGAGACCGGAGATGAGGACCAGAGTTGCCTCCAGGAGGCCGCCAGTGCCGGGCTGGTCTGCGGTTTTGTGGTTACTGATCGTCGGTGTCGCGACCCAACCTGTGAGAGGAACGCAGATGCAAACAACCAGCGCTTTGGTCAACGGTGTCGAGTATCACTACCTCGAGGCGGGGGAGGGTGATCTGGTCGTGGCACTACACGGTTTCCCTGACAACGCCCACAGCTATCGCCACCAGATGAAGGTCCTCGCTGAAGCCGGATACCGCGTGGTGGCACCGTTCCTGCGGGGCTACTCACCCACAGGCGCGGCTCCGGACGGGAACTACACCGTGCCGGCGATTGCCATGGATGTCTCCGGTCTGATCGAGCAGCTGTCACCGTCAGGCCGGGCGATCGTCATCGGCCACGACTGGGGAGCTGCGGTCGCTCACACCCTTGCCGCCGCGGTTCCCGAATCTGTCGAGAAGCTCGTGACGATGGCGGTTCCGTTCGGTGGCGGCTTCGCCCAGTCGCTCGTGGCGAATCCCGAGCAGCAGCGGCGGTCCTGGTACATGTTCTTCTTCCAGATGCCATTCGCAGAGGCAGCCGTCATGCACGACGACTACGCGTTCATCGAGCAGCTGTGGCGTGAGTGGTCGCCGGGATGGGCCTTCGAGGCTGACGCCCTGGACTCGGTGAAGCGAACTCTGGCGTCCGGCACGACCCTCGGGGCGGCCCTCGGTTACTACCGACAGGCGTTCTCGCCTCCTGACCCGGGCGAGGAGCTGGCTGCCTTTCAGAAACAGATCAAAGGCACCATCGACGTGCCGACCCTGTATCTCCACGGCGCCCTGGACGGCTGTATCGGTTGGGAAGTTGCCGACGGAATGGAGCAGCACTTCCCAGCGGGCCTCGAGAAGATTCTCGTGGAGGGTGTTGGACACTTCCTCCACCAGGAGCAACCGGAGACCGTCAATCGATACATCCTCGAGTTCCTGGGCGCAGACTAGTCGCCTCGGTCTGACGAGCCGGCCTGTTCGACGAGCTGGGCCACGATTTCCCTGACGAGCTTCGCCGCCACTCGAGCGGTGGCCTGATTGACGTCCCGGTAGGGGTTGAGCTCGACGATGTCGACGCCAGCGATGGGGACGGTGATCTGACTCAGCAAGCAGAGGAGGTCACGGGTACTCAAGCCGCCGGGCTCCGGATGTGAGACCCCTGGCGCGAAGGCCGGATCGAGAACATCGAGATCGATCGAGAGGTACACGGGACCCTGGAGATCTGGCAGCACGAGGTGACGTGTCAGGGCGGCTGCACGGATCTGCTCGACCCCGTATCGAGTTGCAAGCTCCTGTTGAGCCGGTGCCGTCGAGCGGAGACCAACTTGCACGAGCCTACGGCAGAGTTTGCGCTCGCAGATTCGCGCGAACGGTGAAGCATGCGAGTAGGGGTGACTGCCAAAACTGGGGTAGAGGTCGGGGTGTGCGTCGAACTGCAAGAGGTCGAAAGAGCCGAGCCGGGTCGCGTGGGCCTGGACCGATGGCCAGCTGATGGCGTGATCGCCTCCGAGGAGGATGAGCGGTGACCGCGGATCGATGAGGGGCGTGAGGCCGTCGACGATGGCGTGGTGGTGCTCGTGGGCGGTGCTACCAGGCAGTGCGAGGTCTCCCAGGTCGACTATCGCCTCCGAGGCGCTGGTGTCGACTCCGCTCTCGGAGTAGGAGTTGCCAGCCGTGTCCTGTAGGGCACGCCTGACCTCAGCTGGAGCGTAGGCGGCACCTCTCAGATGCGAGGAGCCGGTGTCGCACGGGATCCCGAGGACCCGGCAGCGAGGTGGGGGGTTCTTCGTCAGGGTACCGGCCGTCGTCGCTTCAGTCGTGGTCATGGCAACCGAGGATTCGTATGGCGCACCACCTGCGGGACAAGGTGTCCTCGGCTGTGGACGTTGTGAAGGGTCATCAGATCAGGTGGCTGGCGCAATCCCTTGTTCACGGCGGCTTTTCTGGTGTTGCGGGTGTCGGCATGGCGTTTGCGGAAGCGGACGACACGACGAGGGCGGCGGCTCCACCGCCGCCTGAGGGGGGCACACGGGGGAGAGTCTTCTTGAAAGGAGAATATCCATGAAAGTCAACACGCAGCGAGTCGACCTCCTGCCGTGGATCGTTTTGATAGCGCTCGTAGGACTTGCAGCTCTCACCCGCCAGGCTGATGCGCAGGCCGCAGCGTTCGGAGATCGGGTAGATGTCCGCGTCGTCAACGTCGAGGCCGTCGTTACGGACAAGCAGGGAGTCCGAGTTTTTGGTCTGGGCCCCGAGAGCTTTCGACTGATCGTCGATGGAGAAGAGGTTCCCATCGAGTTTTTCTCGGAGGTGCGAGGTGGTGACGTCCTGGAGGCCACCGGCGCCTCCGTCGATGTCCAGCCCATCGCACCCGGACAGGCGAGAGGAACGAGCTACCTGGTCTTCCTCGACGAGTACTTCATGATTCACGCGGATCGCAAGCGGGTGCTTCGAGCGCTGCAGGACGATCTCGGTTATCTCGGTTCGGAGGATCGGATGGCCGTGGTGGCCTGGACCGGACGTGAAATCGAGATGCTCTCGAGCTGGACCAACGACACCCGTGCACTGCGTCGTGTACTCGACGAGGCGATGTCGCGTCCTGCTTATGGTCTGCAGCGGGTTGCGGAGGAGCGGATCTTTGGTGCGGACGGTTTCGACACCGTGCTTCGGCGGACGTCCTTCGGACGCGAGCTCAGTCTGGTCGAGCGCTCGTACATCGATCGTCTCACCGCTCAGCTCGACAACGTGGTCGCTGGTGCGACATCGACACTTCGTGCCTTCGCACAGCCTCCTGGCCGTAAGGTGATGATGCTCGTCAGTGGTGGTTGGCCCCTTTCGGCGGTCGACTTCGTGAGCGGCAATCCTTTCGACCCGGTCGTGGGCGACTTCTACGATCGGACCGGATCGCTCTACGCTCCGCTGATCGAGACAGCCAACATTCTGGGCTACACGCTCTATCCGATCGATGCGCCGGGATTGGAAGCCTCCGCCGCTGACGTCGACGCGTCGATCGGCTCCTTGCGCGGGAACCGTTTTGTCGGCAGGGGCTTTTACAGGGAGTTCGAGAAGCACAGCAGCTTGCGACGCCTCGCTGCCGAAACGGGTGGGCGCGCGCTCATCAACGGTCAGTCGCGTCGACCGCTCGAGCTCGTCAACGAGGACACGAGATCGTTCTACTGGCTCGGCTTTGCGGCTGATCGTGCAGGTGACGACGCCTGGCGCGACATCCGCCGCGAGCACGAACCTTCACCTTGGG
>JANQPS010000118.1 GCA_028285365.1 Thermoanaerobaculia bacterium
TCTCGACACCGACGACGACGGCATTCTCGACGTCGAACCCTGGAGCGCCGTCACCGACTGTCTCGCCCTCGTCGAGAGCGTCGGCAGCGGTGAATTCACCTACTGCACCACCTCGCTCGGACCCGACGGCACCTTCGTCCCCGGACACGCAGGACTCTGCCCGTCCGGCTGGGAAGTGCTCGACTTCGATCCAGGCGCCGGCACCGATAGCCCGGGCGCCGAGAACGTCTGCGCAGCACCACCCATCGACGTGGCTCTCAGCGAGATTCGGATCGACCAGCCCAGCACTGACAGCGACGAGTACTTCGAGCTCGAAGGTACTGCGGGAGGATCACTCGACGGCCTCACCTATCTCGTCATCGGAGACGGGACGGGTGCCAGCGGCGTCATCGAAGCAGTCGTCGATCTGACCGGCTCCGCGATCGACGCGAGCGGCTTCTTTGTGGCTGCCGAAGCCAGCTTCACGCTCGGCGTTGCCAACCTCACGACGGATCTCAACTTCGAGAACAGCGACAACGTCACCCACCTCCTCGTGCAGGGCTTCACCGGCGCCAATGGCCAGGATCTCGACACCGACGACGACGGCATTCTCGACGTCGAACCCTGGAGCGCCGTCACCGACTGTCTCGCCCTCGTCGAGAGCGTCGGCAGCGGTGAGTTCACCTACTGCACCACCTCGCTCGGACCCGACGGCACCTTCGTCCCCGGACACGCGGGACTCTGCCCGTCCGGCTGGGAGGTGCTCGACTTCGATCCGAGTGCCGGGACCGACACACCCGGAGCAGCCAACGTGTGTGGTCCGAGTGCCGAGGCCCAGATCAGCGAAATCCGCATCGACCAGTCCGGCGCCGACAACGACGAGTACGTCGAACTTGCCGGCACGCCCGGCGGCGCCGTCGACGGACTCACCTACATCGTCATCGGTGATGGTTCCGGCGGCAGCGGCGTCATCGAATCGGTGACAGCCCTCACGGGAGCTCTCGACACCAACGGCCTTTTTGTGGTCGCGGAGAGCACCTTCACCCTGGGCACCGCGGACCTGACGGGCTCGCTGAACTTCGAGAACAGCGACAACGTCACCCATCTCCTGGTCTCCGGGTTTGCCGGCTCGAATGGCCAGGACCTCGACACCAACGACGACGGGACCCTCGACGTCGAGCCCTGGAGTGGCGTCGTCGACTGCATCGCACTCGTCGAAACGCCCGGCAGCGGTGACTTGACGTACTGCGCCGACTCGGTGGGGCCAGACGGCACGTTCGTACCCGCCCACTCATTCGAGTGTCCGGGAGGATTCCAGATCGGTGCCTTCGACACGGCCGAAGGTACGGATACGCCCGGTGCCGCAAACGCCTGTGTCGCGCCGCTCGTGATCAACGAAGTCGACTACGACCAGCCGTCGGGCGACACCGCTGGGTTTGTCGAGATCCTCAACACCAGTGGCGGGGAGATCGATCTCGCCGCCGCCGAGCTGGTTTTCGTGAACGGCAACGGCGGTTCGACCTACCTGGCTGTCGATCTCCCGCGCGTCCTGCTCGCGGCCGGCGATCACTTCGTCGTCTGCGCCGATGCGACGACGGTGGCCAACTGCGACCTCGAAGGACTCACGAGCGGAATCCAGAACGGTGCTCCCGACGCGATTGGTCTCAACTTCCAGGGACTGCTCGTGGATGCTCTCAGCTACGAAGGCTCGATCCCTGGCTTCGTCGAGGATTCAGGAGACGGGCTGGAAGACTCTGGTGCCACGGGCGCCGACTTCCAGAGTCTCTCCCGCTTCCCCGACGGCGCCGACAGCAATCAGAACGATTTCGACTTCGGTGTCTCCTGCACGACGCCAGGGTTGCCCAACAGCGACCCGTCGGCGATCGGTGCCTGCACAGGGGCCGGTCCACTCGTCGAGATCTTCGAGAACCAGGGCGCAGGTGCCGCCTCGCCGTTTGCCGGCCAGTCGGTTGCAACCTCCAGCAACGTGGTGACCGCGGTGGGGCTCGACGGATTCTTCATCCAGACGCCGACGGAGCGCAGCGACGGCCTCGTCGATACCTCTGACGGACTGTTCGTGTTCACCGAATCCGCCCCGACGGTGCTCGTGGGCGATCTCGTCGACGTGAGCGGCGTGGTCGACGAGTTCTTCGACTTCACGGAGCTCACTGGTGACCCGACGGTTACTTCGGTGGGAAGTGGTGTCGTTCCACCGCCAGTGGTCTTCAGCGCGACCGTTCCGTCACCCGACCCGAACACGCCCAGCTGCGCCATCGAGTACGAGTGCTACGAAGGCATGTTGGTCGACATCGCCAATGGTGTCGTCGGCGAGGGCAACCAGTCGTTCGGAACCGATCCGATCGCCGAGGTGTACGTCACCGCCGGCGGCGAGCGTGCGTTCCGAGAGACCGGAATCGTCGATCCCGGTCTGGCCGGCCTGCCGATCTGGGACGGCAACCCCGGGGTCTTCGAGCTCGATCCGGACCGTCTCGGACTCGCCAACCGGGTCATCAACGCGGGCTCGA
>JANQPS010000123.1 GCA_028285365.1 Thermoanaerobaculia bacterium
CGTTTCCTGGTTTTGATCTGTCTAGGAGGCGTGCTCGGAGCATGCCAGGAAGAGCGGCGGTCGACTGAAGGTCTCGGGGAGTTTCTCGAACGTGCAGTCATCGCACGGGTGGACGTCGAAGGCTCGTGGCAGCGCGAAGTGAGCGGCTACTCGGCGCCGGTGACCATTCGAGCGATCCAACGTCTTGGCCGGGTACGGGTCGTGGACCTGCCGGCGCGACTCCGTCTGGTTTGGGCCTTGTCTCCACCCCAGGCGCGGAGCCTGCGAGTGAAGACGATCCTCCGGCTGTCGAAGCCACTGCGCAACGGGTTTGGCGCCCGACCCCGGACGCTGGTTCTGGCACCGAAGTCGAGCCGTCTGGTCGAGGTGGTCGAAAGGGCGTCCGGTCGCTCCGAGGACATTCGCAGCGGGATCGAGCGGAAACTCCCTGGTGCCGGGACGGCTCCTGAATCGCCGCACCTCAATCTTGCGGGAGCGCTATGGCTAGGGGATCGCTCTCGAGTTTCGCCCGAAATGCAGGCTGCGTTCGTGCGTTGGGGGATTGTCCATCTCGTCTCGGTTTCCGGGCTTCACCTCGGGGTGATGCTCATGCTGGTTGGCCCGGCTGCCCGGCAACTGCGGGGAATCGTGATGATCGTTCCCGTTCTCTGCGTGTTGCTGGCCTACGTGGCTGTCCTGGGTCCGAAACCCTCCCTGTTGAGAGCCGGTGTCATGACATGTGTAGGCGCGGCGGCTGGTCTGTCCGGCAGGCGTGGCACGGCACTGACGGCTCTGGGAAGTGCTTCTTTGGTCCTGCTCGTCTTGTCACCCGAGCTCTCGGTCAGCCTGGCCTTCCAGCTCTCCGTGGCGGGGACGTTCGGGCTCGTGGTTTTCTCACGGGATCGTGTCGTGGAGCGGGGGACGGTGGCGACTGCTTCTCTTCGAAGCCTAGTGGTGCACATCATGCGAGTCCTGCGGGCTTCACTCGGGGCTCAAGTCGCTACCGTGCCCTGGGCGGTGTCGCATTTCGGACTGTTGTGCTGGTGGAGCTTCGTGTTGACGCCGCTTCTCTTGCCGTGCCTGGTGGGCCTGATGCTGGCAGGTCTGGTGTTGGCCGTGTTGCCAGGCCGCGACGTGTTGACCGACAGCGGGGCGTGGTCGACGATTCAAGACCTCCTCGAGTGGATCCTGCGCCTCTGCTACAGCCCCTTCGAGATGCTGGTTGCCATTGGCCCCAGTGTCGCGGTGGCGCTCCCAGTCAAGACCACCATGCCAACGGGACTCACTCTTGCGGCCCTGGGGTTTGTCGTTCTGCTCGCTCGTCGCCTCATTCTCAAGAGCTTCGGCTGTTGGTTGTTGGCGGTCGCGCTCCTGGCACCCGAGCGCCTTGGACAGCGCGATGTGGTGGCAGTTCATCTCTTGGACGTCGGGCAAGGTGACGCCATCCTCTTTCTCGATCGACGTCACAGCATTCTTGTCGATGGGGGAGGATGGCGGAGCGAGGGTGTAGGTCAGCACGTCTTGCTTCCAACCCTCGCGGCGCTGGGTGTGCGGCGACTGGACGCGGTGGTCGTCAGCCACGCCGACAACGACCACTGTTCGGGCCTCCTAGAAATCTCCAGGCTCATCGAAGTGGAGCGCCTCATCGCCGGTCCCGACCTCGAACAGAGACCCTGCGGTGTGCAGCTCACCGAGGCGTTTCGAGACCGGACCACCGTCGTCGCTGCGGGCGACCGATGGCGCTGGGGCGAGTTGCGTATGACGGTGCTCAGTCCTCTGGGATCGGGTCGGCACCAGGTGGTCAACGACAGCTCTCTCGTGATGCGAATCGAGCTGGCTGACGAGGTCTCGATGCTCCTCACTGGAGACATCACGGCCGCTGTTGAGCGCCGGCTGCTCGAGAGCGGGGTCGACCTGGAGGCAGACTGGTTGAAGGTCGCACATCACGGCTCGAAGACGTCCAGCACGGGACCATTCCTCGAGGCCGTTTCGCCTCGCGTGGCGGTGGTTGGTGTCGGACGCAACAATCGCTACGGGCACCCCGCGCCAGCAGTCGTCGATCGCATCGAGAAGCGCTCCGTCACCCTGCTTCGCACCGACCTCGACGGGCGCATCACACTGGCCCTCGGGATGCGCGGCGAAACGAGGCTGGCGACAGTGGCTGCCCGTCGGCGGGGGCTCCTGGACGACTAGTACTGCCAGCGGGACTCGGAGGCTCACCCTCTGCTCTTCGACCTGCCCGGGCTCCAGCGACTTTCGTCGACTAGAGTGACCCCATGCGACCGGTCGTAGCGATTCTCGGACCGACGGCGACGGGCAAGACCGAGGTTTCGGTGGCTCTCGCCAAGGTCGTGGGTGCAGAGGTGGTCAACGCCGATGCCCTCCAGGTCTACCGGGGACTCGATATCGGCACAGCCAAACCGACGCTCGAAGAGCGCGCCGGTGTTCCCCATCACCTCATCGACATTCTCGATCCCTCAGAGCCCTACTCGGCTGGAGAGTTTGCTCGCCGTGCCTTCGAGTATTGCCAGGAGATCGATGCCCGAGGCGGGACGTCTCTGGTGGTTGGTGGCAGCGGGCTCTACCAACGGGCGCTGTTTCAGGGGCTTGCAGAGCTCCCCCAGGTCTCGGCCGAGGTCCGCGATCGACTCGATCTGCGGGTACGGTCCGAGGGGCTTGCGGCTCTCTATCGGCAGCTGGAGATTCTCGACCCGGTGAGCGCTCGACGGCTGGCTCCAGGGGATCGCCAACGCATCACGCGAGCCCTCGAAATTGCCATCGAAACCGGGCGTCCTTTGTCCGAATGGCTGAAAGAACAGCGCTCATCTGGAGACCGGATTCCAGTGATCCGCTTCGGATTGACGCTTTCGAGACCCATCTTGTACGATCGCATCGAATCTCGGGTATATGCGATGCTCGAGCGTGGTTGGGTCGAGGAGGTCGCTCGGCTCCTAGAGACGGGGGTGCCGCCAGGTGCTCCAGCTTTTCAGGCTATCGGCTATCGAGAGATCGTCGGATACCTGGGTGGCGAGACGACTCTGGAGGCGGCAACCGCCGACATCATGACCGCGACCCGTCGCTACGCTAAACGTCAGGAGACCTGGTTCAAGGCCGAGCCTAGAGTGCGGTGGTTCGATGCCGATGATCGCGAAAGCATGGTCGACGCGATCGCCAAGCAACTGACAGTCTGATCTCTTGTTCTGGGAGGTGCGGTTTGAGCAAGCACAACATCAACATTCAAGACGGGTTTCTGTTTCAGAACCTGAAAGAAGCCACTCGCCTGGAGCTGGAGCTCGTAACTGGCCGAACCCTCGTCGGCCGACTCAAGCGTTTCGATCGATTTGCTGTCGTTCTAGAGATTGCCGAAGGGGAAGAAGTCCTCATCTACAAGCACGCGATCTCGACGATCGGTCAGGCGCGCTGACCTCTTTCGGGCTGAGCCCGGCTGGCGGCCCCGGCTGATCGGGACGGCTCGCTGTCGCGTTGAGAGATCCAGACGGCGGGCTGGGTAGGTCGCTGATCCAAGGGATCGGTTGCGTGGCGCAGGTGAGCCGGCGGAGAGCCATATGCAGATAGAGGATTCGGCCAGGCGGCCGGGTGAGAGAGGGTGCGGACGACCGTTGCGGTTGCGTGGGTCCGACGACTCCTCGAACGGATCAGGCCCCATCGGCCAGCTCGCCGTCCTGGTGCTGGGCGTTGCATTGCTGGTCGGTTGCGCTTCGAGTGCGCCAGATCAGACTGGGCCACCGCCCCTTTCGCAGCGCGCTCGCGACTACCTGGTGTCTCCGATGACCGGTTTCTCGCCGTCGGTTGCACCCGACGTTGCGTCGAGTCTCGAGCGCGGCTACGACCAGCTCGCGCGCTTCGGCGATCGCGAGTCGGCGCGGGATATCGCGCGCACGGCTCTCGCTCGGGACGCCGAGCTGCTGCCGGCGTTGGTCCTGTCTGCCCAGGCCGACTTCGCAGACGAGCTCTATCCCGAGGTGGTCGAGTCGCTGCAGACGCTGCTCGATCAGCCTGCAGAAGAGACGCCTTACACCGCGGGCCTGCTCGTCCTGGCGCGCGCCGCCGAGCTCTCTGACCGACCCGTGCTCGCCTTGGCTGGCTATCGCCGGATAGGTGACCTCCCGCGCGTGGCCAGGCGCCTCGAGATCGTCGAGCCGGCCGCGCTCCAGGAACTCGGCCGTCGACTGGTCGACGAGTTGGCGAGATCCCGGGTCGACCTGGCAGAGGAGACCCTGGTCCGGCTCCAGGATTGGGCCCCCGAGTCCCCCGTGACCTTCGAGGCCAGCAGGGCGTTGGCAGTCGCCGTAGATGACCCGCTGCGAGAGCTCGAGGCATTGCGGCACCTGCAACCGCTCCAGCCGGAATCACGTCCGCTGACCGAACGCCTTGCGCGCCTGGAGGTCGACATCGGTCGACCGGAGCGCGGAGTGCAGCTCTTCGAACAGCTCGTGACCACGTTCCCGGAAGATCAGTTGCTCGAGGACGGCCTGGCTTCGGCTCGATTTCGGTGGCGGTTCGAGATGCTTCCCGAAGAGGTGGGGGAGCTGATCGGCGCCGAGCTGCTGACCCGCGGAGACTTTGCCACTCTCCTCTACTGGCTCGTCCCAGGCGTACGCAGTGGCTCAGGAGGCAGTGGCCGAATTGCGACCGATCTTCCGCTGGAGCATCCACAGCGGCAGGCGATCGTCAGGGTCCTCAATGCCGAGCTCATGAGCATCTACGATGCCACGTTGCGTCGATTCGAGCCGGATCGCACACTGACACGCTCCGACGCGCTCGAGAGCCTGTTGGGAGTCCCGGAACGTCTTCGCGTCCGCGCGGCCTGCACTGAGACCTATCGCCTCAATCCGCGGCCTACGGTCGAGAGCATCTGCGAGACCGCCGCGCGTTGCGGAATGATCGAGAGTGCTTCGGAGTGTCGTCCGGCTGCCGAGATCACGGGGGCCGAGGCACGCGAGATGATTCGCTATGCCCTGGCTCTGCTCGAAGGCGCTTCTCCGTGAGCGCTAGGGTCTCTTCAGGAGCAGATGCGGCGCCGGCTGAAACGTCTGAGGCGACTGAGACGTTCTAGTGCTCGCGTGGAGTGATCATGCTGGCCCGACGCCAAGGCTCGTCGATCGGTGCCATGAGACAGTCAAGGGAGACATGAGAGATGGCAAAAGGTAAGGGTATTCATCCTCTGGTCTGGGTTCTCGGCGGCTGCGGCATAGTGGTCGTCATGGCCGTCTTTGCCGTCATCGGGCTAGGCTGGTTTGCGGGGACCAAGGTCAAGGGGCTCGTCGAAGACATCGCAGAGAATCCCGTCACGATGGGAGGCCGAGCGGTGGCGCTCGCCAATCCGGAAATCGATTTCGTGTCCGCTGACGAGACCAATCGAACGATCACGTTTCGGCGTATCGAGGATGGTGCGGAGTTCACCGTCGACTTCGAGGACGTCGAGAACGGCAACATCTCGTTCTCGGGACCCGAGGGCGAGAACAACATCTCATTCGGCGATCAGGGGCTCTCCGTGACCAACGAAGAGGGTGAGACGACGGCTCGATTCGGCGCGGGTGGTGCCGACAACCTCCCCGGGTGGGCGCCGCGACCTGATGGCGTCGAGCTCGAGACCAGCTTCACGGCCAACGCCAACGGAAAGGCGACGGGCACGTACGCGGTTCCCGGCGACTCGGTCGAGACCCTGATCTCGTTCTTCACGAGCGAGATGGAGCAGGGCGGGTTTACGGTCGAGAACCAGCGGGTCAGTGCCGGTGAGTACGTCATGCATACATTGCAGGGCAAGAACGACGCCGCCGATCGCGAGATGACGGTGATGATCAGCGATCAAGAGGGACAGGCGCGGGCGGTGGTCACCTACTCGGGAGCAGAGTGACGAGAACACCGAGGACCAGGGCGGAGCTCATTCGCACGGGTGCGTTCTAGCCGCCCGGCCGCAAGGAGGAGACCATGCCGAGATTGGATAGCGAGCGCTCGGTCGTCGTCGTGATCGACATGCAGGGACGGTTGATGGAACTGGTTCATGAGCCGGATCGGCTGCGGGCGGGTACTCAGCGGTTGGTGCGAATCGCCGACCTGTTCGAGGTCCCGGTCGTCGTGACCGAGCAGTACCCACAGGGTCTGGGCGCTACTGAAGAGTCCATTGCCTCCGTAGTCGACAGCTGCGCGGTGGCCACTACGACTGTGGTCAAGGACAGCTTCAGCTGCTGTGGAGAACCGGGCTTCGAACGTGCGGTGAGTGCTCTCCTGCCGGAGGTTCCCGTCGAGCGCAGGCAGTACGTGATCGCGGGAATCGAAGCTCACATCTGTGTCGTCCAGACGGTCCTCGATCTCTTGGCTTCTGGCGCTGAAGTCTTCGTCTGCTGGGAGTGCGTGACGGGTCGCGGTGAAGAGTACCGACACTGGGCTCTGGAGCGCATGCAGCAGGCTGGGGCTCAGGTCGTCAATGCGGAGTCCGCGGCCTTCGAATGGGCAGGAGACAAGAACCACACCCGCTTCAAGGATCTCAATCGGCTGCTGCGCGACGGACAGATCACTTGATCCGGGTTCTGGACTCTCGCGTGGTGACACGTGAAGGCAGGCCGCTTGCGTCTCCCGTCAGATACTCTTTCTTGGCGCTCCTGGCTTTGTTTGCCGGTCTCGGGCAGGGACCGCTGCTGGCCCTCGAAGAGACGGACCAGAGGAAGATCGAGGAGGTCTTTCAGGCCTACAAGTCGGCTCTCGTGGCGGGCGACGGGCAGGCTGCCGCGGCTTTGGTCGATCGCGAGACCTTCGAGTACTTCGACGAGGTCCGCAAGCTGGCGGTCGAAGGGACGCCTATCGAGCTGGAGGCGAGCTCTTTCATCGATCGCCTGCTGGTTGCGAGTCTCCGGACGGTGATGGAGCCGGACGAGATGCAGAACATCGAGCTCGCCGATCTGATCTCGCGTGCCGTGGGGGAAGGCTGGATCAGTCCTCAGGTCATTGCGCAGCTCGGCATCGGTGAGGTCAGCGTCTCCGGTGACGAAGCGACGGCCGTAGCTGTTTCGGCGCTCGTAGCGGGGGCTCAGCAGGAGCCGCAGTCAGAGGATGCCGCCTCCAACGACCTGCTCTATCGGTTCGTTCGTGAACAGGGCGCCTGGAGGTTTCGCTTTGCGTCTCTCGTGGCGAGCCTGGACGGTCTGATTGCGGACTTCGTCGCGCAATTGGGTACGGACGAAGAGGCCTTGATCTTCATGCTCGTGGAGAGTTTCTCCGGCCAGAAGGTCCTGCCGGAGATCTGGGAGCGTCCGACGGGTTGACAGCGTCGCGACGCGCTGCGGACGACGATGCAACAAGGATGACGATGCAACAAGGATAGTGTCGCGAGACGTCAGAATCCTGGGTGTGAGAAGCCCGGAGACGATAGAAGCCCTCAGGGACGACAAGGAAGTCGAGGAGTAGACATGGCGGACGCGACACAGGCGGTACGCGAGGCGTTGCTCGGGCGGTATCCGATCCTGCAGCTGGTGACCTTCGAGGAGGGCCGGATCGTTCGACTGCTCAAGGCCTACGAAGATCGCCTGGTGCGTGACCACAAGGCGCCCACGATCTCGTGGAGCTGCGTCAGCGGCTTTGACGACGAGTCCGAAGAGTCCCGCACCCTCGATCCCGTGGCAGCCATTCGTCGCGTCGTCGAGAGTGATGGGCCCGGCTTCTTCGTGCTCCACGATCTCAGTCCACACCTCGAAGAGAAGCGGGTCAGGCGGGCTCTACGAGAAGCCTACGAAGAGTTGCGAGGCAAAGACCGCTATCTCGTGATGACGTCGCCGACGACGGACCTCCCGGCAGATCTCGAACAGGACGTACATCAGATCGAGGTCGGGTTACCTGATCATGACGAACTGGTTCGTCTGGCGACCAGCTTTCGCAAGATGTACCAGGCTGATCATCTCGGCGATGAAGCCCTGGACCGCGTTGCGTTTGCTCTCAAGGGGCTCACGGGACAAGCTGCCGGTCATTCGCTTCACAGAGTGTTTCGCACTCGCGGACTCGATGAGCCGGCGGTGCTGCGCGAGATCGGACGGGACAAAGAGGCTGCGGTCAGGCGGGCAGGGTGCATCGAGTTCGTGCCGATCCAGTCGAACCTTGCAGAGATCGGTGGGCTCGAGAACCTCAAAGACTGGCTGCGGCGCCGCGAGAGCCTCTTTGGCAGAGACGCGTTGTCGAAGGGGATGCCGATCCCTCGAGGCATGCTGGTCATGGGAATGAGTGGCTGTGGCAAGAGCCTGGCCGCCAAGTCGGTCGCAGCGCTGTGGAACGTGCCGCTCTATCGCCTCGACATGAACCTGGTGAACTCCGGCGTGTTCGGTACTCCCGAGGCGGCCTTCGCGCGAGCCCTGTCGACGGTGGAGGCGCTGGCCCCGGTCGTGCTGTGGATCGACGAGATCGAGAATGGTCTGGGCCTCGACGACGGGACGGGACAACAGGGTAACGCCCGCGTGTTCTCGGCGTTTCTCACCTGGATGCAGGAGAAGCCCCCACTGGTCTTTGTCGCCGCAACCGCCAATCGCATCAACGCCCTCCCGGCCGAAGCCATCCGCAAGGGACGCTTCGATCAGGTCTTTTTCGTCGACCTGCCGACGCAGAACGAACGCCAGGAGATCTTCAAGATCCATCTGGAGACTGCCGGAGCCGATCCAGGTGACTTCGATCTCGAACTGTTGGCGATTGCGACTCGCGGCTGGAACGGGGCCGAGATCGAGCAGGCCGTCAGCGCAGCGCGAGTGGACGCGTTTGCGGAGTCGAGGCCGTTCACTATGGCCGATGTCACCGCCAACACCGCGGCGACAGTGCCGCTCTCGAAGACGATGCACGAGCAGATGAAGGGCATCCGCAACTGGGCTTTCGGACGGGCGACCCTGGCCTCGGGCGAGAAGTACACGGAGACCGAGTCGGTCGCTTTGGGTTAGGCGGCAACGCTTCGCGTTGCTTGGGAGTTTGCTCTTGGCAGACTCCAGGAAGACTTCTAGCGCGACTTTGGAAGAGCTCCCTTGGTTGGGTGGTACTCCTCGAACACCGCTAGAGAGTCGCGTGGCCACTCGGGGAGCCGCGGCCTCGAGCTGCCCGCTTCGTTGCTGAAGGCCGATCGAATCTGGCGTCTTTCGGTTGCCCGACTAGCTGAAGATGGCCAGCGGCATGTGCATCGAGACGATCCAGTTTGGAGCGTCGACGATCTCGCTGATCTTGAGATCACCGGCTACGCTGCACAAGACGTAGGCCTGGCCGCGGTCGAGGCCATGGTGTTCCGTCAGCCAGTCGATCATGTAGCGCACCGCGTTCTTGGCATTCTCCATGAGGTCGGGGCCATGTGCGGTCGTGATGTGGAAGCCAGCGCCATCGAGCTTGCTGAGGGGACTCGGGCGCCGTAACTGGACTTCCTTCAGGCTGAAGTCCTTACGAACGTGAAAGCGCATGGTCACGGTCATCGGGGACTCGATACCGGTGCCGCACACTTCGCCCTGGCCTTGCGCCGAGTGGCAATCTCCGGTGGAGAAGAGTGCCCCGTCGACGAAGACAGGCATCCAGACCGTGGAGCCGATGGTCATGTCGCGCACATCCATGTTGCCACCGTTGAGGCGGGGTGGAACCGTGTCGAGACGACCGGGCTCGAGTGGAGCCACTCCCATGCATCCAGGATGGGGCTCGAAGGGAATCCGCAGGGATGGAACTTCCGTCGATTCGCACCAGCTGCCTTCGAGGCGCCAGTGATGGAGATAGTGGGAGTCGAAGTCTTCTGCCAGAAGGCCGAACCCCTTCATGAAGCCAGTCCAGCCCCAGCCCTTGTGCGCCATGTCGAGAATCTCGACTTCGAGCACGTCGCCGGGTTGCGCACCTCCAACGAAGATCGATCCTGTGAGAGCGTGGATCTTGGTCCGATCCGCTTGCGCCAGATCGTTCGCCGTCCACTCTGGTGTCACCTGGCCCGCAGGCTCCGCGCACTCGATGACGACCGTGTCGCCTGACGCGATCTCGAGGCGGGGCTCGACCGAGTTGTCCCAGAAGGGCTGCGTCACGCTGTCGTCGAGATGGTGCTCGGCCATGGTAGATGTCTCCAGCCGAAGATCTAGTGCTGACTCCTGCCGCAGATCACAACGAGACGATGACTGTGGTGGACCAACCTAGTGGATCAGCGAGTAGATGACGATGTTGGCGCCCATTGCGTAGGCGACCGAAGAGAAGCGTTCGAAGAAGTCTTCGCCGTACGCTTCGCGTTCCCAACCGTCGCCGACGTCGCTGTTGAGTGAGGCGACGGCGACGAGTCGACCGTCGGGGTCGTACCAGCCTCGGAGTGACTCGTTCTCGACACCGTAGGCAGGCTGACGGTGGATGTACTCCGGGTCGGCAGTGTTGCCTCCCCAGGCAAAGTCGCGCGCAGGGATCTGCGGCAGGCCAGGCAGAGGAAACAGCTGCCTGAAGATGGCGTGGTCGTTCTTGAGGGTTCGCCAGGGGCTCTCAGGAAGCACGCGCTCCATGATCAGCTCGAGGTTGCGCCACTCCGCGTAGCCCCAGAAGTCGTCGACCCAGAGGAAACCGCCCCTGAGCAGGTAGTCGCGGAGACGGTTGACCTCGACGTCGTCGAGGGTCATCCAGCCCACGTCGCAGAAGTAGAGAAAGGGGAAGTCGAAGAGCCGCTCGTCGGTGAGGCGAAGCGTCACTGACGTCTGGTTGGGCCTGACCGTGGTCAGCTCGCTGAGTCGAAACGCGAAGTTCTCGTCGCCCTGAGGGTGATCGGTCTGCCAGCGTTCCCAGAACCGGCCGTCGTACTCATAGTAGGCCTCGCCCCAGCCTCCGACGCTGTCGTACTCGGCTCTCACGAAGTTGAACAGCGCGTACTCGGCGACCCGGCCAGAAGGCAGGCCAACCTCGTCGCGAGCTCGAGGGGGCGAGATGTCCGGCGCCTCAGCTGACTCCAGTGATGTCGTTTCCCGAGGGATCGTTTGCTGAAGGCGGGAGGCCGCGTGCACGGCGGAGAAGAGTAGGGCCGAGATCACAGCCGCTGCCATGACGGCCCCAACGCGGTGTGGCGCGGCCAGTCGCGTGGTCGCGCCTCTGGCCGGGTTCGGTCTCGATCTCGTCATCGCGTCCATTGTAGGGCACTGGATCCAGGGGCACTGGATCCAGGGGCACTGGATCGAGGGACACCGGATCGTAGGAGACGGATCGTAGGGGACTGGGCGGTAGCCTGACGCCTCTCTGGGCTCGATGGTGTCGTTCGTCGCTTGCCTGTTCGCTGCTCGTTGCGTTGTGGATGGTTCTTCGGGTCACTCTCTCTCTCTCTCTCTGCACGCGGAGAGGCGGAACCGCGCCCTACGTCTCGGCTTCACATTCCCACAATAATTGGTCCCGGGAAGGTCTCGGGGTGCCCTCGGGTTGAAGTAGCATGTGCCCATCGCTCGACTCGGCGCAAAGCGCGCGGGAGCGGGCGCCTTCTCGCTGTCGAGGATCTGAGTGCAGCACGTTTCCTTGGTCAACAGCCCTTTCACCTCGCAACTCGCCGCTCGGCCGTCGAGCGTGGCGATGATGCTGGCCGTCGTACTGTCCCTGGCACTTGTCGGATGTGCAGGCGAGGTCGACACCCAAGGACGCCAGCCGGCGGGTGAGGCCCGCCTCGTTGAGACCGAGGCGCTTCAACAGCAGACACCCGTCTCGAGGGCACGTCCGGCGTCATTGCTCGAACTGGGTGAGACGCGACGAGACGATGCTCCCAGGAAGCGCCGGCGGGGCTTTTCTCCGACCCAACTCCCGCTGATGGCTCACTTCGAGGGTTACGTCGAGCCGTGCCTCGAGCCACAGTGGCGCAAGAGTGGAGCGCCGTTCGGGTTCTACTTCACGCGCGCAGCCTATTCAGGTCTACCGACCCAGGGTTTTGCCAGCTGGAGTGTCGACTATCCGAAGGCGGACCGCCAGTTCCTCGTCGGCCTCGAGCGACTGGTCAATCATCTGGATCTGTATTCGTGCGAGAACCCCATGATGCTCGACGATCCAGCCCTGCTGGAGTTCCCCTTCCTCTATGCAGTGGAAGCGGGACACATGGCGTTGTCTCAGGAAGAGACTGCGGGTCTGAGGCGTTACCTCCTGTCCGGGGGTTTCCTGATGGTCGACGATTTCTGGGGCACGAGGGAGTGGGAGAACCTGGAAGACGAGCTGCGCGCCGTGCTTCCCGAGTATCCCATTGTCGAGCTCACGCTCGATCATCCCGTATTTCACTCGTTCTACGACATTCAGAAGCTCGTTCAAGTCCCGAACGTGGGACTCGGCCGTGCCGGCGGCCGTACCTTCGAGAAGGACGGTTATGTTCCGGGAGTTCATGCGATCGTCGATGATCGCGACCGATTGATGGTGCTGATCAACTGGAACTGTGATCTCGGGGACGCGTGGGAGTGGGCCGAGGATCCGTACTACCCGCTCGAATTCTCGACCTACGCGTACCAGATTGGCGTCAACGCCATCGTCTACGCAATGACCCACTGACTCCCAACCTGTGAACGACTTCTTCGAGTTCCTCTTCAAGTACCGTCTGGCTCTCTTTCAAGAGGGTGAGCTGGGCTTCGCCGCGTCGCCACTGCGTCTCGCTCTGTTGGCGTTGGCGGCCCTCGTCATCGTGCCTCTGGTGCTGCGCTACCGGAAGTTCGACCGCAGTCAGGTCGGGTGGTGGCTGGTGGGCCTCCGAGTCGTGGCCGCGGCTCTCTTGATCCTCGGGCTGGCTCAGCCAGCGCTCGTGCTCGAGGCCCTCGTTCCCCAACAGAGCTTTGTGGCGGTTGTCGCCGACGACTCCGCGAGCATGAGGATCGCAGACACCAACGGAGCTCAGCGGGGAGACTGGGTGCGCTCGCAGCTTGCCGAAACGGGGCTCCTCAGGCGGCAGCTCGAAGAGCGCTTCAAGCTCAGGATGTTCTCGTTCTCCGAATCGCTCTCACGGATCGGTGGACCCGCGGAGCTCGGATTCGAGGGCAGCAGAACGGATATCGCGAGCGCTCTGGAGCAGGTCGCGGAGGAGATGGGCTCGA